>CADCOP010000095.1 GCA_902803065.1 uncultured Lachnospiraceae bacterium
TCCTTCAGGAGCTTGCTCATGGGATATGAGATATCCCAGTTCATATCGACCGTATTGGCCTTCATGTCAGCAGTATATGTCACCGTGACCTTCGACTTGTCCGGAACCTGATCGTATTTAACGTCACTTGTGATTTTGATCACGCTGCCGTCTTCCTCGATCGTCTGTTCCCCGATCTCAACAAAACTGCCGAGTTCCTCTTTAACGCTCATCCACTGGGCAGCGATCTTCGCGCTGGACTCATCGGTTCCTTCCACATACGTCTGCAGCTGTTCGTCTGTCATATAGGAAAGATCTTCGATCAGCTTTGCGACGGATGCCTTCATCTCATCATAATGATCAGAATAGCCGCCGTGAGCTGCGCCATCTTCCGCTTCAGCAGCCGCGGGAGTTTCTTTTTCCGCTTCTGTCTGGACTTCAGCGGCAGCGCTCCCCTCTGTGGCAGCTTCCTGCGCATGCGTTCCGGCACAGAGCATGCTCACCGTGAGGCCAGTGACAAGCAAAAGTGCTTTCAGTCTGTTTTTCATCTATATCACCTCACTTAAACAGTTCCGTGTTTCTTAACCGGACGATCTTCCCTCTTCGTGTAAAGCATCTCAAATGCTCCGATCACATACTTTCTTGTGTTCTCAGCATCGATCACAGCGTCAACATAGCCTCTTCTGGCAGCAGAAAGAGCGCTTCCCTGCAGAGAAGCATACTCAGCAGCGAGCTCACTCTGGGCCGCTCCGTCTTTGTCAGCGTAGATGATCTTTGCAGCAAGCTGCGCATCCATCATGCCAATCTCAGCCTGTGTCCATGCATATGTCATGTCAGCGCCGATCGCTTTGCTGTTCATGACATTGTAGGCGTTTCCGAATGCCTTTCCGATCACGACATTGACCTTCGGAACGGTTGCATTCGCAAATGCATAGGTAAGACCAGCTGCTGCTTTTGCAATACACATCTCAGAAGCCTCGTCAGCCTTGAAACCTGTGACATTTGTCAGAGTCAGGACCGGGATATCAAATGCATCGCAGAACTCAACAAACCTGCGGGCTTTGCTGCATCCTTCTGCGGAAAGAACCGCGTCAAATTCCTCTGCCTTGTTTCCGTCGGCGTCGTAGACTTCTGTACGGTTCGCAACCGCTCCGACCGTGGATCCGTTCAGACGGATAAAGCCGGTAACCATATCCTTCGCATAAGCAGCCTTGACTTCAACAAATTCTCCGTCATCGGCGATCTGGGAAAGGAGGATGGAAGTATCTCCTGCCGCATTAGCAAGATCCGTGCAGATGCGGTTCAGGTCGTCCTGGCATTCTGCTGCCGGTACATCATCTTCGTTGCTTGCCGGCAGAAGGTTTACAAGACCGCGGATACCGGCGAAGATCTCTTCTTCCGTACCGACGAAATCGACCAGACCTGCCTTTTCGCTCTGGAAAGCAGCAGATGCTGTGTTATTCTTATCCTCACGGTTTCCTGCAAGCGCATTCGGAGTATTAACAAACAGCTTAGCGCTCTTGCCTTCCATGAATGTGAAATCGGTAAGGCCCGGTACAAGCGCGAGGCCGCCGCCGCAGGTGCCGAATACGGCTGTGATCTGCGGAATAACTCCGGATGCAAGTGTCTGCTTCATGTAGATCTGGCCAAACGCGTTCAGCGCGTCGGTTGCTTCCTGAAGGCGAAGACCTGCGCAGTCGATCAGACCGATCACCGGTGCTCCCATCTTCATAGCCAGATCATATATTCCTGTGATCTTGCGGGCGTGCATTTCTCCGATCGTACCGCCAAGAACAGATGCATCCTGGCTGTAAACATAAACCAGATTGCCATCGATCACGCCGTATCCGGTGATCACGCCGTCCGACGGAGTCTCTGACTGAGAAACACCGAAATCAGTGCTCCGGCCTGTAACAAGCGCGCCGATCTCAACAAAGCTGTTTTCATCAAGCAAAGCAGCAATCCTTTTAGCTGCCAGGCTTTCTGCTGTATTACTCATTCGATTCAGCCCTCCATTAAACTGATAAAATTTGACAAAATACATCAAATAACATAGTATCTTAATTTACAAAAAAAAGCAAGCAATTTTGGTGATATATACCAGTCAGAGAATTACACTCCGACCTGCGTATCCGCCTCTGCGAGTGCCTGTTCACGCAGGCTTTCGATCTTCTCCGGATCTGCGGAAGGCAGCTCATCAACAGACCTGATGCCAAAATGACGCAGGAATTCCTCCGTCGTTCCGAACAGGATCGGCCTGCCGGGAGCATCCATTCTTCCCAGCTCCTGGGCAAGACCGTACTCAACGAGCTTATTCACAGCATGGTCGCATTTCACGCCGCGGATCTTTTCGATCTCCACTTTTGTGACCGGCTGCCTGTATGCTATGATTGCCAGCGTTTCCATCAGCACATCGGTCAGGGTGACCTTTCTCGGCTGTTTCGCGATCCGGATCAGGATCTCATAGTATTCCTTCTTGGTACACAGCTGATATCTGTTTTCAAGCTGTATAATGCGGATTCCCCTCTCCTGCGCATTGTAATCTTCCATCATCTCGACCATCAGCGCATACAGCTGCGCGTCATCGATCTCAAGTGCCGCGGCGAGCCTGCCTGCCTCTACCGAACCTCCCATTGTAAAGAGCACTGCCTCTATAGCCGCTTTCATCTGATTCCTGTCCACGTTATGATTCCTCCAGCCATTCAGAATCCAGGTCTGCCGCTTCCCATTCTGATTCATCTCTTGCGGTTATGTAGATCTCTCCGAACATATCCTCCTGCCGCGCGTCGACCCTGCCCATCTTCATAAGTTCGAGAATCGTAAGAAATGTAACAACAACATACATTTTCCCCTTTTTCCTTGTCAGGAGGCTTCGGAATGTACACTTCTTTTTCTTCAGAATATGCTCCTCCACCTCATGCATAATAGCGCCGGTATTGACTTCTTCTCGCTCGATCGTTCCAAAGGAACTGCGGATCGGGTCCATACGGTCTGCCGTGCGCTTCATGATATCCGAAAATATTGCGTGAAGCTGGCCGAGAGTAACATCTCCGAGAAGCTCCTCCGGATCCACCTTCGGGCGGTATGACAGCACTTCCCTGGGCACATCCGGATCCCTGTACATTACCTTCCCGCCGTCTTCTTCGCATTCCCTGAGCGTTCCTGACATGTACTTATAAAGCTTATAGTCGAGAAGGCGCTGAACCAGTTCCTCGCGCGGATCGATCTCCTCGCCCTCCTCATTCTTCTCGGCAGGAAGCAGCATTCTGGACTTGATGTCGAGAAGCGTGGAAGCCATGACGAGAAATTCGCTCATGACATCCAGATCCTGTCCATCCATACCGCGGACATATTCAAGATACTGGTCTGTGATCATGGCGATCGGTATATCATAAATGCTGACCTTGTTTTTTTCTATGAGATGCAGAAGAAGATCCAGCGGACCTTCAAACGATTGAAGTTTAAAAGATATCTCCATACTGTTACATGCTCTCTCTTCCCCGGAACTTAAGAACGATCAGTTCTCTCGGGTTGTTGATGCGCAGAGGAATCGTGTGCGAGCCAAGTCCTGCGCTTACGATCATCTTCCGTCCGTCTTTCGTCGTGTACAGACCTCTGTCATACGTCGGGAACGGGCGCAGAGTGCTTCCGAATATTCCGCCCAGAAGCGGGAGGCGGACAATACCGCCGTGAACATGGCCCGACAGAGTCAGATCAGCGCCCCAGCGCGCATACGAAGGAAAATCATCTGGTATGTGGCACAGAAGGATCTGAAAGGCTCCGTCATTTTCGCGCGGGCCGAGTTTTTCCAGGATCATTTCCTCCGTGATGGTCTTTCTGCAGGTCCTGCGATAGCAGTTCTGCCCGGGACTGTAGCCGCTGATGCGCAGAAGCATGCCATTCTGCCGTATATACTCACTGCGGTTATTGATAAGATGCGCTCCTGCCTTCTTAAGCTTTTCCGTGTACACATCGTAAGCATCACCATAGCTCCGCCTGTTTTCATCCAGCCGTCTCTCATGGTTTCCGTCGACACAGTAGAGCGGGTAGCGGCCCGAAACAGCCATCAGAAAACGCAGTGCCTGGCTCATCCTGCAGCGTCCGTCCCTTGCCGTGACCTGATCCCCGGTACACAGAACCAGGGCAGGGCGTTCCTCCCTGAGCGCCTGGGCAAGATCCCTGAGGAACTCAGCCGAAGTCCCGTCATGCAGGTCAGATATGACTGCCGCCGAAAATGAAGTATCCGGCATACAGGCCGGATCTGTTTCTATCAAATACTCTTTTTTTCTGAACATGCATGCTCCTGTTACATGTGCGACTGACCGCCGCCGGATGGACTGCCGCAGAGTCCTGATAAGATCAGGACTACGGCCTTTCTGAAAAAAATCCCCGGTCAGGGGCTGACCAGGGATTTCAACGTACATTAGTTAAATTTACGTTTACGAGCTGCTTCAGACTTTTTCTTGCGTCTTACGCTCGGTTTCTCATAATGCTCTCTTTTGCGAATCTCCTGCTGAATGCCAGCCTTTGCGCAATTTCTTTTGAAACGACGCAGAGCGCTGTCCAGAGTCTCGTTTTCTTTTACGATTACATTAGACATTCTCTTACACCTAACCTCCCTCCAGCTGTAAATTGTGCACAATACAACTGTGTGGGTATTTTGCTGCACTGCTATGATTATTGCATACTTTGGTCAGTTCGTCAACTCTTTTTTACTTGATCTGAGAGGCAAGAACTTCCGCCGCTTTTGCAAGCGCAGCATCAATACCCGCCGGATTTTTGCCTCCGGCCTGGGCCATGTTCGGACGTCCGCCGCCGCCTCCGCCGACAAGGGCAGCAATTCCCTTGATCAGATTGCCGGCATGAGCGCCTGCCTTCATGGCTCCTTCGGTAGCCGTTGCCATCAGGCTGACTTTTCCGTCAGCTACAGAAGCAAGAACAATGACGCCTTCACCGATCTTCTCCTTCAGCTGGTCGCCGAGATCACGAAGGGCGTTCATATCAACATCCTTCAGGCTCTTGCAGAGGAGCTTTACACCGCTGATCTCCTGCACCTGATCCATCACATCTCCCAGAGCATCCTTGGCAAGCCTGCTCCTGAGCGCCTCTGCCTCACTGCGGCTCTCCTTAAGTTCAGCCTGCAGCTGGGCGATCTTTCCGGGAAGGCCTGCCGGATTTGTCTTCAGCATGGCTGCAGCCCGGATCAGTTCAGCTTCCGTCTGGCGGTAATACTCCATGACAGCATCACCGGTCAGGGCTTCGATTCTGCGAACGCCTGCGGCTACGCCCTGCTCACTGAGAATCTTGAAGTAATGAATGTCCCCTGTATTGCGGACGTGGGTACCGCCGCACAGTTCCTTTGAAAAATCTCCCATCGAAACAACGCGGACCTTCTCGCCGTACTTTTCATCAAACAGAGCCATGGCGCCAGTCTTTTTTGCTTCATCCAGAGTCATGATATCCGTTTCTACAGGAAGTGAAGCACTGATCTCTTTATTTACAAGCTCTTCCGTCTGAGCAAGTTCTTCCGGAGTCATAGCCTGGAAATGCGCGAAGTCAAAACGAAGCCTGTCGGGTGCCACATAAGAGCCTTTCTGCTCAACATGGCTGCCAAGGACCGTCTTCAGAGCCTTCTGCAGAAGATGTGTCGCGCTGTGGTTCTTTTCCGTATTATGTCTTGCGGATGCATCAACGCTGAGAGTGACCTTGTCACCGCTCTTTAACATGCCGGAAACCATATGGCCGACGTGTCCGTATCTGCCTCCGCGCAGATGGATGGTATCCTCAACCTCAAACACTCCGCCTTCGCAGCTGATCGTTCCGCGGTCTCCTACCTGTCCGCCCATCGTGGCATAGAAAGGTGTGCGGGCTGTGATGATAGTTCCTCTGTCCCCGTCCGCCAGCGCCTCAGTCAGCTCGGTTTCTGTTGTGAGGACAGTGATCACGGACTCTTCTTCAAGAACAGAATAGCCGTCAAATTCCGTTGTGATCTCGACCGGGATCTGGTCATAGACCGTAGCGTCGGCGCCCATGTAATTCGTCTTTCCGCGGGCAGCTCTTGCCTGCTCCCTCTGCTCCTGCATGCAGGACGCAAAGCCTTCTTCATCTACCGAATATCCTTTTTCCTCAAGGATCTCCTTTGTCAGATCAAGCGGGAAGCCGTAGGTATCATACAGCGTAAACGCGTTCTTTCCGGAAAGGACCTTTTCTCCGGACGCTTCCAGTTCGCTCTCAAGGCTCGCAAGAATGTTCAGGCCCTGGTCGATCGTACGCTCAAATTTATCTTCTTCCTGCGCAAGCACATTGAAAATGAAGTCTTTCTTCTCCTCCAGTTCCGGGTATCCGGCGCTGGAACCCTCGATCACGGTCCTGCTCAGCTTTGACAGAAATCCTTTTTCGATGCCGAG
The DNA here is from genome assembly GCA_902803065.1 of uncultured Lachnospiraceae bacterium. Lineage (GTDB taxonomy): Bacteria > Bacillota > Clostridia > Lachnospirales > Lachnospiraceae > Merdiplasma. Next base: position 6,387 of record CADCOP010000095.1, read on the forward strand.
AAGTCTTCCGTGGCGGGCAGCGCGGCGGATGATTCTGCGAAGAACGTATCCTCTTCCCTCGTTCGTGGGCATGATGCCGTCAGAGATCATGAACGTTGCGGAACGGATATGGTCTACGATCAGGCGGATGGAAATGTCCTTTTTCTCATCTGTCTTATATGTCACATGAGCGAACTCGCACACCTTGTCGCGGAGAGCCTGCAGAGTATCAACATCAAAGATGGAATCCACTCCCTGCACAACAACAGCCAGACGCTCAAGACCCATGCCCGTATCAATGTTCTTCTGCTTCAGCGTCGTATAATTGCCTTCACCATCATTCTCGAACTGGGTGAAAACATTATTCCAGACTTCCATATATCTGTCGCAGTCGCAGCCTACCGTACAGCCAGGCTTTCCGCAGCCGTATTTCTCGCCGCGGTCATAGTAGATCTCAGAGCAGGGGCCGCACGGGCCTGCGCCATGCTCCCAGAAGTTGTCTTCCTTGCCGAAGCGGAAGATCCTGTCAGCAGCAACGCCGACTTCCTTGTTCCAGATCTCAAAAGCCTCATCATCATCCAGGTAGATGGACGGATACAGGCGGTCCGGATCCAGGCCTACGACCTGTGTGAGAAACTCCCAGGACCAGGTGATGGCTTCACGCTTGAAATAATCCCCAAAGGAGAAATTGCCGAGCATCTCAAAGAATGTACCGTGGCGGGCTGTTTTTCCCACATTCTCAATATCGCCGGTACGGATGCACTTCTGGCATGTTGCCACGCGGCGTCTCGGCGGAATCTCAGCACCGGTAAAATAAGGCTTGAGCGGTGCCATTCCGGCATTGATCAGCAGAAGGCTCTTATCATTGTGCGGTACAAGCGAGAAGCTCTTCATGACAAGATGGCCCTTGCTCTCGAAGAAATCAAGGAACATCTGTCTCAGTTCATTTACTCCATAATTCTCCACGATTGAAAACCTCCGAATCTGTGAAAATGTTTTGATCCGTGTGCCAATTGGCACATATTGAAAAAAATCCCGCGCTCGCTCAGTGAACGCGGGAGAACGCTGATTTTTATATTATCACAATCAATTACTGCAGGCAAACTTTTTTAAATTTCTTTTTCCCCCTGCGGACCATGATGCCTTCGCCGGAAAGCTGGTCTGCGCTGACCTGGTACTTAACGTCCGTGATCTTTTCGCCGTCAACGCTTACGCCGCCCTGCTCAATGGCTCTGCGGCCTTCGCTTCTGGTCGAGACAAGCTCGCTGGTCACAAGGACGCTGATCAGGTCAATGGCTCCATCCCTGAGGTCTTCTGCTGAAAGAACGGTCGTCGGTACATCTGCCGCCGGGCCTGCTCCAAAGAGCGCCTTGGCGCCTTCCTGTGCTTTCTTTGCCTCATCCTCACCGTGAACAAGGCTTGTCAGCTCGTAAGCAAGGATCTCTTTTGCTGTGTTCAGCTGGCTGCCTTCCCAGGAGTTCATCTCCTCGATCTGCTCGATCGGAAGGAATGTCAGCAGGCGGATGCATTTGAGAACGTCCGCGTCATCCACATTTCTCCAGTACTGGTAAAAGTCAAACGGAGATGTCTTATCCGGATCAAGCCATACAGCTCCGGACTGCGTCTTTCCCATTTTCTTTCCTTCGGAATTGAGAAGAAGCGTGATCGTCATGGCATGGGCGTCCTTGTGAAGCTTTCTGCGGATCAGCTCCGTGCCGGCAAGCATATTGCTCCACTGGTCATCTCCGCCGAACTGCATGTTGCAGCCGTATTTCTGGTACAGCATGTAAAAATCGTACGCCTGCATGATCATGTAATTGAACTCGAAGAAGCTCAGTCCTTTCTCCATGCGCTGCTTGTAGCACTCCGCACGAAGCATGTTGTTAACGGAGAAATGAGCTCCGACTTCGCGCAGAAGCTCAATGTAGTTAAGGTCCAGCAGCCAGTCAGCATTGTTGACCATGATCGCTTTCCCGTCAGAGAAATCGATGAAACGGCTCATCTGTTTCTTGAAACACTCAATATTATGATGAATGATCTCTTCCGTCATCATCGGACGCATGTCCGTTCTTCCGGAAGGATCTCCGACCATGCCTGTGCCTCCGCCAAGAAGGGCAATGGGCTTGTTACCTGCCATCTGCAGTCTCTTCATAAGGCACAGCGCCATAAAATGGCCAACGTGAAGGCTGTCGGCCGTCGGATCAAAGCCAATATAAAATGTGGCCTTCCCGTTGTTGACCATCTCACGGATCTCTTCCTCGTTCGTAACCTGCGCGATCAGGCCGCGGGCCTGTAATTCTTCATAGCACTTCATTGATCTTTCCTCCTTAAAAAATAAACGCCCTTATGCTCTGTTTCAGCATAAGGGCGGATGTTCCGCGGTACCACCTTACTTTACAGACTGCTCACGCAGCCTGCCTCAGCGAGTGTTCTCACTCTGGCATTGTAACGGATGCCGGCCGCTGCCGCCTACACATCATAAAGACTTCAGGGCAGTGCTCCGGGATGTATTCGAAACAGCAGCTGCGGCGCGCCTCTCATCACCCGGCTGCTTTCTGTGCCTGCTTTCTGTTCCTACTTCTTCCCTTCATCGCGATCGATATTCCTAAATCTATCAACTCTCAGTGCAATTGTCAAGAGGCTGATCACCCCGCGCAAGATCTTTGTATGCCGGGAACTGCCAGTCCCTCCTTATTCGCCAAGGTCATCCGGAATCAGATCATCCGAATCCGCTGCCGAAGTAGCAAGTTCATCGCAGCGCTCGTTCTGCGGATGACCGTCATGTCCTTTCACCCATATGAAGGATACTTCATGCGGCTTCATAGCTTCCAGCAGCCGTTTCCAGAGGGCAATGTTCTTTACGGGTTCGTTTTTGCCTCTTTTCCATCCCCTGCGGACCCATCCGTCGACCCAGTGAAGGTTAAACGCATCCGTAAGATACTTTGAATCCGAATACAGTTCGACCCTGCAGGGCCTTTTCAGCTTCTCAAGTCCCACAACAGCAGCCATCAGCTCCATTCTGTTATTTGTCGTCTTCTCATACCCCTGGCTGTATTCGCGCACATGGAGCTGTCCTTTCATGTCCACATATTCCAGGATCGTTCCATATCCCCCGGGCCCGTTCGGATTGCCCCTTGCGGCTCCATCAGTAAAGATTTTTACAAATGTTTTCTGTTCCATGCTTCCTCCGCGCCTCTGTGTTGGCGTTTTCCGGACGTTTATTCATATGCCTCGGATCCGCCGGGCAAAGGCCTTCTCATTTTCCGCAGTCCTGCCGTCATCACAGATCCCCACGGTCAGGCTTCCCACGCGTACCGTCTCCGGAATGATAAAATCCTCTCTGGCCCTGTTCCCGCA
>CADCOP010000096.1 GCA_902803065.1 uncultured Lachnospiraceae bacterium
ACTCCTTCCGTCGATCAGCTTATGGCGCTTTCCGAAGTGCTCGGATTTGATCCGGCTGACCTTTTCATCGACAAAGACAGTTCTCCGAAAAGCTGTTCTCCCGCCGCGCCTGCCCGGCGCTTCAGGATCGCCATCGCCGGAACCGGTTATGTGGGTCTTTCCCTTGCGGTCCTGCTCTCCCAGCACAATGAAGTCACTGCGGTAGACATCATTCAGGAAAAGGTCGATCTGCTGAACCGCGGAATCAGCCCGATCCGGGATGAATATATTGAAAAATACCTGGAAGAAGCCAGATCCGGCTGCAGAACCCTTGACCTGCGCGCCACAACAGACGGTGCCTCCGCGTACGCTTCCGCGGATTATATCATCATTGCCGCGCCTACGAATTATGATCCGAAGACGAATTATTTTGACTGTTCTGCTGTAGAATCGGTGATCGCGCTGATTCAGGCCGCCACTGCCGGCAGGGCAGAAAAACCTGTCATCATCATCAAGTCGACCATCCCGGTCGGCTACACAGAATATATCCGTGAAAAATACCATGCGGACAATATCCTCTTCAGCCCGGAATTCCTGCGGGAATCCAAAGCTCTTTACGACAATCTGTATCCCAGCAGGATCATTATCGGTTGCTGCGAAGATATGAGGGATGCTGGTGAATCCTTTGCTGCTCTTTTGCAGCAGGGTGCTTTGAAACAGGATATTCCTGTGCTGTTCATGGGGACCTCCGAGGCGGAAGCCGTAAAGCTCTTTGTGAATACATACCTTGCGCTGCGCATCTCCTTCTTCAACGAGCTGGATACATATGCAGAAGTGAAGGGGCTGAAGACCGCCCCGATCATCAAGGGTGTATGCCTGGATCCCCGCGTGGGCGACTATTACAATAACCCTTCGTTCGGATACGGCGGCTACTGCCTGCCCAAGGATACCAAGCAGCTGCTTGCCAATTACAGGGACGTACCTGAAAATCTGATTCAGGCCATTGTAGAGAGCAACAGGACGAGAAAAGACTTTATTGCCGACCGAGTACTCCAGATCGCGGGAGGATATTCTTACTCTGATGGAACATACGCGCCGGATCATGAAAAAAATGTCGTGATCGGTGTCTTCCGGCTGACCATGAAATCCAATTCCGATAATTTCCGCCAGTCCTCCATTCAGGGAATCATGAAGAGGATCAAAGCCAAAGGCGCGACTGTGGTCATATACGAGCCCACGCTTGAGGACGGAACCACCTTCTTCGGAAGCCTGATCGTTAATGACATTACGAGATTTAAAAAGATGTGCGGCTGCATTATTGCCAACCGGTATGACCCGGTTCTTGATGATGTAAAAGAAAAAGTATATACAAGGGATCTGTTTGGCCGGGACTAATCTCCCGGCCGGATCATATTTTTTATCCTTGCCAGACACTCTTCCAGCGTCCCGTTGTTGCTGATCCGCTGCCCTATACCGGCAGCAGATATGTTTTCTTCTGAAAAATCTTTCTGGTCCGCCAGAAAACGACGGCACATTTCTTCATACTTCGGCGTTTCCTGTTTCCGCTCCCTTTCAAGCGCCCGCTCCAGCCGGAGCCCGTCCTCTACCTCAATATACAGAGGCACCACATTCTGCGCTCCGAAATAGTCGCGGATCTTCAGGTAGGATTCAAGCGTACCTATGCCCAGATAGTCGCATCGGTTTATATCGATCTGTCCATCGTCTGCCGTAAAGTATTTCCAGATGCCATACACTGTATCGTAAGCGCGCAGCTCTATGATCCTTCCATCTTCTTCAAACCGGCTCACCTGTGCTTCGTCAGTAAAATGGTATTCCACGCCTTCCTGTTCGCCGGTACGCGCAGGACGCGTCGTGTAAAGCACGATCCGGTGAAGATCCAGCGTTTCTTCTTCGAGGAGCCGTTCATAGACCGTATCTTTCCCCGACGCGCTTTTTCCCATCAGATAGTATATTTTCCCCATGCTCATCCGACCTCCCGGCTGTCAAACGCTGCGACCATTTCTGCCGCTTTTCCTGCCATCTGTTCTTTTTCCGCCCTTGTCAGGTGCTTAACCGCATACTCGCGCTTCAGCGCGTCAGATCTGGACGGACAGATCTCAAAATAGACCAGGTGAACCGGCCGCCGGCTGCGTGTGTACTTCGCGCCGTTTCCGTTATTGTGTGCCTGAACCCGCTCTCTCAGATGCGTCGTCCAACCGGTATAATAACTCCCGTCGCTGCACTCAAGCATGTATACATAGTTCTGTTTTTCTTCCATATGGTTCTGCGTATTATTCATCGTATCATTCATCGGCAGCATCAACTTGCATTCTCAAGTATCCATCGCAGGATCCGCTCTGTCGCGTGCCCATCGCAGGCGGACATGTACCGCTTAAGGAATTGGGCTGTTCCGCCGGCTTCTCCTGTGCATTTTCTCACGGTATCGGCCAGTTCCTCTTCCTGCTGCACCAGTATGCCCGGGATCTCGTCAAATTCCTGATAGAATCCCCGGCGGCTTTCGTATTCTTCCAGATCTGGCACATACAGTATAAGCGGTTTTCCAAAGAGCAGATACTCATAGATAAGTGACGAATAATCAGCGATCACTACATCCGCTGACGGAAACAGAAGCTCCGTCGAAAGTGTGCTGAGCATACCGGGACTTATATGTCCGATTTCCTCCCCGCCCCTGCCGGTCCGGATCTTTTCCGCCACGTGGGGATGGAGGCTCGCCAGAACAAACC
>CADCOP010000097.1 GCA_902803065.1 uncultured Lachnospiraceae bacterium
ATCCAGCAGATCCGGATGCTGCAGCAAATACTGGAGCAGCTTCATAGATTTTGAAAAATAGTATCCGTCCGCAATACGCTCATCCACAGTGATGTTCAGGTTCACGCCATCCTTAAATACGACCTGATCATTCTCATAGAACGGCATCCTGCCCATTTTTCCCACAACGACGAACATCGATGTGGTTCCCCAGTTGGTCAGGTGATGAAAACCGCTGGGAAGCCCGATCGATCCCAGGTTCGCGAAATTGACTGTAGAATGATACGGATCGGTTTCCACCAGCGCCGGCATAATGGCGCCCTTTCTCTCCAGCGATGCGATCATGGACACGACCGGCCTGGAGATCCATTTGGGAATCTTGTTGAACTTATCCATAACAGATGTTGACTCATCAACATATGACTTATTCTTCAGCTTGAGCAGCTGCCTGTGAAGTTCATTGTGAAGATCGTCGATCGTCCATTCCGGCTTACTGTGTATGAACGCAAGAACTTCCCCTCCATCATCCGTAAATTCCTGCTTAACGGTGAAAGCAGCGCTGATCTCATTTCGCTTATACATCTTTCGGTTATGGATAAAAACAGACAGCCTGGAACGCAGCGTGATCGTCTTCAGAGTCGCAGCGATCAGGCACTGAAACAGGTTGTACTTATACTCCGGATGGCCGGCGTTTTTCCTTTCAATGTACTTCTGCACCTCGGTCAGATCGATCTGGAAACTGAAGAAAGTTTCATTATCACAGCGGTTCGGAAACATGAACGGCATGATAAAATGCATCGAATCCACATCTTTTAAATATTTAGCGTCAAATCTGTCTCCCATGAGCGTTTTTCCCCCTTCGGATGATTTCTTGTTATGTTCGCGCGATCCGTTTTGATTCTGGCATCTGCTGCTTCTCTGAATATTCCTCCAGCAGTCTGCCGACATGCCGCGTTTCGAAAAACATGTCCTTTTCCATGATCACAATGATCACGGCAGCAATGGTAACAACGATCGTTTCGATGCATTTGGTCTCAGGCGTCATGGCGATCTTCTCCTGCATGAAATTGACGAACAGATGGAAGATCATGCAGGCCAGGATGGAACGGTCACTTACCAGATACACCCATGTGATGATAAATCCAAGCGGGATTCCGCTGATAAAGAAATTCACCACATACAGCGGATTCACCATCAATCCTGCCTGGTAGGTTCCCCTGATGAAGATGAGCGGGAAATGCCAGAAGGACCACAGTACCCCGAAGATCAGAGATTCCCAGAACCAGTTCATGTAATTTCCGATCGAGTCTTCGCAGTATCCCTTCCAACCTACCTCTTCGATGATAGACGCAAGCGTGATCGTAAAGAGCGCGTTTCCGATCCCAACGCCGGTAAAAGAGAAATCCTCCGTGAAGGAAAACTGGGAAAGCGGCTGGCCGAACGCAAGCGATAACAGGATGGAGCAGGCCACAATAACCGCAAACACCAGGACCGCAAAGAAGACATTTCGCCAGTTTACCTTATAGAAGCCTATGATCTTGTTCCTGAGGTCCTTCTTCAGCACATCCGAACCTGACACAAGCACAAATATGGTCGAGACGACCGCGGGAGCAAACAGTCCAATCACCATCAGGGCTGCTCCCGTATTTTCCGGGACAAAAATGGCCGGGACCCAGAAGCCCCACGTAAAAAGGTAAGCCAGCAGGAAAAACAAAACCGGACGGTAGCGATATTTCATAGAGTCATTTGATTTCATGATCAGCAATCCTTTCGTATGTTGAATGGCTCTTCCAGTTTCCGGATGCTCTCCGGAACCAGGATGAGTCCCGCTATGACTGCAAGGCAGATCCCCGCCGCCATGATTACAGCAGCTGCGCCTCTGCCAACGCCGCATCCTCCGATCCTTCCAACAGCGTCTGCGGCGGCGCCGGAAACTGCGTAGGCAAGAACGTATCCGAGCTGGGAGAGAAAACCGATCAGCCCCCAAGCTCTTCCCTGAACCTCGTCGGGTATGTTCGTCCGCGTCAGGTAATCCAGGCAGTTATTTGCAAGCGGCAGCATCGAGAAGAACAGGAAACCAAAAGCGCAGATCGGAATCATATTTTCGAACGCCCCGAAGCCGGCCATACAGATTCCCGCAAGGATCAGTGAAATGCCAAGCGTTCTGACATAATGCCCCTTCAGTCCCCTGAACCCCAGGACAACTCCCGACACAAGCATTCCGCAGGCGCAGATGGTCTCCGCCGCTCCAAGCGTCTTCGCATCGGCAAACGAGAGGATCATCGGCTCCGCCAGAATCTGGAACATACCCATGAATAAGGTGACCGCCGATGATATCGCGACAAGCAGGAGCACTCCCTTCTTCGAGCGGATCACGCGCCATCCTTCGGCGATGCTCCGTGCAAAGGCCTCCCGTTTCTCCGGGATGTTTGACCGAATTCCCTTCCTGACAACGGCAGCGCTGATAACGGTCAGGACAAACGTGCAGATATCGATCACAAGCAGCAGTTTTACATCACTCACTGTCAGCAGAAAGCCGGCGATCACCGGTGAAAAAAGGTATCTGGCACTGCCCGC
>CADCOP010000098.1 GCA_902803065.1 uncultured Lachnospiraceae bacterium
GCTAAGCTGACAGGAAAGTCCTACCGTGTATACACTCTTCTGGGCGACGGTGAGATTCAGGAAGGTCAGGTCTGGGAGGCAGCTATGTTCGCAGCGGCCAAGAAGCTTGATAACCTGACAGTGATCATAGATAATAATGGACTTCAGATCGATGGAAAGATCGAAGATGTCAACTCTCCGTATCCGATCGACAAGAAGTTTGAAGCATTCAATTTCCATGTGATCAATGTCGCAGACGGAAATGATATGGATCAGCTCCGCGAAGCATTTAAAGAGGCAAACAGCGTCCGCGGACAGGGCAAGCCGGTTGCTATTATCATGAAGACTGTTAAAGGCAAGGGTGTATCCTTCATGGAGAATCAGGCATCCTGGCATGGAACAGCTCCGAACGATGAGCAGTACGCAGTTGCAATGGCAGATTTGGAGAAAGTGGGGGAAGCATTATGTCAGAAGTAAAGAAGATCGCTACCAGAGAGAGCTACGGCAAAGCCCTGGCAGAGCTTGGAGCAGAACATGAGGATATTGTTGTTCTGGATGCTGACCTTGCAGGCGCAACCAAAACAGGCATATTTAAGAAAGCCTTTCCGGAGCGTCATATTGACTGCGGTATTGCGGAAGGCAACATGATGAGTATTGCGGCAGGCCTGGCTACGACAGGACTTGTTCCGTTTGCCAGCACATTCGCAATGTTCGCTGCCGGAAGAGCATTTGAACAGGTCAGAAACTCCATCGGCTATCCGCATCTGAATGTTAAGATCGGCGCAACACATGCCGGTATTTCCGTAGGTGAAGATGGCGCTACCCATCAGTGCAACGAGGATATCGCCCTCATGCGCACGATCCCGGGCATGACAGTCATCTGTCCGTCAGATGATGTTGAAGCACGCGCGGCGGTCAGAGCGGCTTATGAGCATGAAGGCCCCGTTTATCTGCGCTTCGGACGTCTGGCAGTACCGGTGATCAATGATAACCCGGATTACAGATTTGAGATCGGCAAGGGAGTTCTTCTCCGCGAGGGTACAGATGTGACGATCGTCGCTACGGGACTGTGTGTAAGCAGCGCCCTGGAAGCAGCTGAGAAGCTTGCGGCGGATGGCGTATCCGCAGAGGTCATCAACATCCATACGATCAAACCGCTGGATACAGAGCTTGTTGCTGCTTCCGCAAAGAAGACCGGCAAGGTCGTTACAGTAGAGGAGCATTCCGTGATCGGAGGCCTTGGCGGAGCCGTATGCGAAGCACTCGCTGAATGCGCTCCGGTACCGGTACACCGCATCGGCATGTACGATAAGTTTGGTGAGTCCGGTCCGGCAGCAGTTCTTCTTAAGAAGTACAAGCTGGATGGCGATGGCGTATACACGCAGATCAAAGAATGGCTGTAAGACAGATCAGAGAATGACTGTATGATAAAAGAACGGGCTGTCCCATGGACAACCCGTTCTTTTTAACTATTATCCGGTTCCGTAAAGCTGGAATTTGTAGCCAACGCTCCACACTGTTCCTATGGACCAGTAGGGGCTTCCGCTGAGTTTTTCGCGGAGACGCTTTATGTGAACATCCACTGTTCGCGTATCGCCGGCATAATCATAACCCCAGATGTTGTTGAGAAGCTGTTCCCTCGTAAATACCTGGTCGGGCGAAGAGGCAAGGAAGAAAAGCAGCTCCATCTCTTTTGGCGGCATTTCCACACTCTGCCCGTTAAACAGGACCGCATAATTACTCAGATTAATGATAAGATCCGGAAACTTGATTATTTTCCGGGATGGCATCCGTGTATCCGAATCACTGCGTACATAGGCTGGTTCAGTCCTGCGCAGAACCGCGCGGACGCGGGCAACCAGTTCTTTTATGTCAAACGGTTTTCCAATATAGTCATCTGCTCCGAGTTCGAGACCGAGGACACGGTCAAACACCTCTGCTTTTTTAGAGAGCATAATGATCGGAACACGGGAGTTTCGTCTGATTTCCCTGCAGATCTGATAGCCGTCCAGAACAGGAAGGACCAGTTCCAGAATGACCAGATCCGGTGTACGGGCAGCAAATGCAGCCAGAGCTTTCTGACCATCCGTCTCAATTGCGGTATCATAGTACTCTTTTGTCAAGGCCTGAGAGATCATTTCAGCAATACTTACATCGTTGTCAACTATCAAAATTTTCTGCCTGTTTGCCATTTAATCCCTGTCTTTCTGGTTGTACACACACGCTGTCATACCTGTGTCAGCCCATCGGTTTCTGCATCAGAGCAGGAGGGCTGGTCAAGGAACATCATTTGAAAGTAACGATCGTTACTCCCGAATCACCTTCGCCGAATTCTCCGAGACGATAACTGTCAACATGTTTCTGGCGGCGAAGATAATTGTGAACTGCCTTTCTGAGCGCGCCTGTCCCTTTGCCGTGCACAATACGCACGGAAGGCAGATGCGCCAGATAAGCATCATCAAGATACTTGTCCAGCTCGGTCAGAGCTTCATCTACGGTTTTCCCCAGCAGATTGATCTCCGTGCTGACGGAAGCAGATTTGGACATGCGGATCTTTCCTGTCCCTGTGTTTTTTCCTGAGGAAGCAGAGGTTTCCTCTTCTTCGAGCAGCTCAATATCCCGGATATTGACCTGCGATCGCAGAATTCCCATCTGGACAAACAGATTTCCCCTCGCATCCGGCAGAGTGCTGACGGTCCCGCGCAGATTCAGACTCAGAACATGAACGGGATCCCCAATATGCAGCTGCCTGGCTTTTACTTCCTTTTTAGGTTTTTCCTTTGATCTGGGAGACATATCTTTTTCAAGTCCGCTCATGGTCTCGCGAAGCTTTGTGCGTTCGCGTTCCATTTCCTTTGAAGAGTCGGAACTTCCGCCAAGCTTATTGTAGCGGCGGATCGTTTCGTCAGCGTACTCCTTTGTCTGACGAAGCAGTTCGTGTGCCTCTTCGCGGGCAGCGGCAAGGATCTTCTCGCGGCTTTCCTGGAGTTTGCGCTCTTTCTCCTCCAGACGCGCGCGGATCCTGACAGCCTCCCGGTGCTCCTTCTCAATCTCGGCCTGATCTTCCTTTGCCTTGCGGCGCGTATCCTCGAGATCCGCGACCACATCTTCAAAGTTCTCCTCCTGCTCACCAATGTGACCTTTGGCTTCCTCGATCACATAATCGGGAAGGCCGAGGCGTCTCGAAATGGCAAAAGCATTGCTCTTTCCGGGAACTCCGATCAGAAGACGGAATGTGGGACGAAGTGTTTCAACATCAAACTCACAGCAGGCATTTTCGACTCCCGGTGTGGAGAGCGCGAATATCTTCAGCTCACTGTAATGCGTAGTCGCAACCGTCCGTATACCTCTCCGGTGAAGGTTGGAAAGTATTGAGATGGCCAGAGCGGCACCCTCTGTGGGGTCCGTGCCGGCACCGAGTTCGTCAAAGAGCACCAGAGAGTGTTCATCAGCCTGTTCCCAGAAAGACACGATGTTGGTCATGTGTGCAGAAAAAGTAGAAAGACTCTGCTCAATGCTCTGCTCATCACCGATGTCTGCGAAGACCTCCGTAAAGAGCGCAAGCTGAGAATGTTCGGCAGCCGGGATGTGCAGCCCCGCCTGGCCCATCAGAGTCAGGAGACCAATTGTCTTCAGGGAGACAGTTTTACCGCCCGTGTTCGGGCCGGAGATGACAAGAAGATCAAAATCCTTTCCCAGACGGATGTCCACAGGAACAACCGTTCTGGATGGCAGAAGAGGATGCCGTCCCCGGCGGATATCGACGATTCCTTTTGTGTTGAAATCAGGGGCATACCCGTTATAGCTGCGTGCCAGAAGAGCTCTCGCGCAGATAAAATCCAGTTCTGTCAGCAGCTGAACATCCAGCAGCAGCTCGTCTGAAACGGCAGCTGCCTGATTGCTCAGATCTGCAAGTACGGCTTCGATCTCTTTCCGTTCCTGAATCTCCAGTTCTCTCAGATCATTATTCAGTTTAACCACCGACATCGGCTCAACAAAGATCGTCGATCCGGTGGAGGACTGATCGTGAATCATGCCCGGAACCTGGCTGCGGTATTCTGCCTTGACCGGCAGTGTGTAGCGGCCGTTACGCATGGTAATGACAGCTTCCTGCAGATATGTCCTTGCGCTTCCGTTTACCATGGAAAGCAGCTGGGAACGGATCCGGTCATTGGTTACGTGTATATTGCGGCGGACCTGGCGCAGCCCGGAGCTGGCGTCATCCGCTATTTCTTCTTCAGAAAGGATGCAGCGGGTGATCTCCCTTGAGAGGGAGGAGAGAGGCTGCAGCTGCCTGAACATTTCATCCAGCGAATCATCCGGATGGTCTTCATCATTCCTTTCACTTTTTGACCAGGACTTTACCTGGCTGCAGATCTCCAGCAGACGACGAAGCTGGAGAAGCTCGATGATATTCAGCGATCCGCCGATCTCAAGGCGCCGGATCGATGGCCGTATGTCCACAAGACCTCCAAAGGAAATGCTTCCCTTGCGTGTGATCCGGGCAAGAGCGTCAGCTGTCTGCTGCTGCATGGA
>CADCOP010000099.1 GCA_902803065.1 uncultured Lachnospiraceae bacterium
GATCAGCGGTTCCCTCCGCAGCGAAAGGAAGGATCTGTGTGAATCCCGCGATTTCAATGCAATTTTGAAGGGGCTTGCCGCACCCGCGCAGGATTTAATCCTTCGCTTAATGCGACAGCACCTTTTTGATATGCAATATCTTTCTATGGAAATTGTAAATCTCAGCTTGCTTTCCGAGCAGTGTTATTCCATAGTGCCTTTTCCAAGATGCAAAACAAGCGCTTCATATGGCCGCAGCTGTCCCTTGGGGAGGTCGCGATAGTTGCCGATGAGCCGTGATGCTCCTCTCTCAAGCGCGTCACAAGCCTCTTTGGGAAGTCCGGCAGGATCTTTGCTGAAATTGCAGAATACAAGAAGTTGATCTTCTTCCCTGCCTGATCCCTCTTTTTCAGGCTCCTGATTCTTTTTGGCCGCAATTGTGCGCGTATAGGCATAAACCTGATCGTTATCCTGCTGAATGAGTTCATAGCGCCCCTCTGCCATGACCGGAAGTGTATGGCGCAGGCGGATCAACTCCTTATAGTAGGTAAATACAGAAGTCTCATCACCCGTCTGTGCCTGGGCATTGATTTCTGCGAAGTTGGGATTCACGCCGATCCAGGGCGTTCCGCTTGTGAAACCGGCATTGGCGCTGCTGTCCCACTGCATAGGTGTGCGGGCATTATCACGGCTGACCGCCTGTAAGTAACCAATCACCGTTTCTTTCGGCAGCTTCTCCTGCTTCGTTAAAAACTCATAAGTCTGCAGGCTTTCAATGTCTCTATACTGCGTAATATCCGTCATATACGCATTTGTCATCCCCAGTTCTTCACCCTGATAGATATAAGGCGTTCCCTTCATGAAATGCAGACAGGTAGCCAGCATTTTCGCAGAAAGGACTCGGTACTCTGGCGTATCGTTTCCAAATCTGGAGACACATCGCGGCTGGTCATGATTATCCAGATAAAGGCTGTTCCATCCTCTTCCTTCAAGGCCATACTGCCATTTTGAAAAGGTTTCCCGAAGTTCCGGCATGGACAGGGCGGGCCGATCCCATTTATCATATTTCGACCCGTTCCTTGCACTGCCGTTTACATGCTCAAACTGGAAAACCATATTGAGCTCCCGGCGCGAGGGATCCGTGATAAGAACTGCCTCCTCAACCCCTATGCCCGGGCATTCTCCCACTGTCATCAAGGGATACATGGACAGGACGCGTTCGTTCATCTGGTTCAGATACAGGTGCAGGCGTGGTCCGTTGCAGGAAGTGGAGGCAGTGAAGCCGCCGGGCATCTCGGGACCGTCCGGCAGTCCGTCCGGCTTGGAGATCATGCTGATCACATCCATACGAAATCCGTCGATTCCCTTTTTACACCACCAGTTCATCATGTCAAAGACTTCATCGCGCACCGAGGGATTGTCCCAATTCAGATCGGGCTGCTTACGGGAGAAGAGATGCAGATAGTACTGTCCGCTTGTTTCGTCCCATTCCCATGCCGAGCCTCCGAAGGCAGACGCCCATCGGTTTGGGGGATTCCCCTTGCTGTCAGCATCACGCCAGATATAATAATCCCGTTTAGGATTATTCCGGCTGCTGCGGCTCTCCATGAACCAGGCATGCTCATCCGAGGTGTGGTTCACGACAAGATCCATTACGATCCGAATTCCACGGGCATGGGCTTCCGCCAGCATCCGGTCAAAATCTTCCATAGTGCCGAACTCCGGATTGATCGCCCGATAATCACTGATATCGTAACCGTTATCATCTCCGGGAGACTGATAAACGGGCGAGAGCCACAATACATCCACGCCAAGTTTCTTAAGATAATCCAATTTTGAAGTGATTCCGTTCAAATCTCCGATCCCATCTCCGTTGGAATCACAGAAACTCCGGGGATAGATCTGATAGACAACCGCATCCTTCCACCAGACCGCTTTGTTTTGTGTATTCATCAAATTCTCCTTTTGCCTATTACTCGTTTATTTTACCGCTCCGGCCACGACGCCGTTCATGATCCATTTCTGGCAGAACAGGTAGATGATCAGAACCGGCAGAAGAACCATGGAGTAAGATGCAAATGCCAGGTTGTAATTGGTTGAAAACTCACCCTGGAATACATACTGCGCGAGCTGCAGCGTCTGCTGATTCCGGTCGGACAAAAGAACAAGCGGCATGGTGAAGTCGTTCCAGGTCCACATAAAGGACAGGATTGCCACTGTAGCAGTTGTCGGCTTGAGAATCGGAAAGATAATATGCCAAAAGACCTGCAGGGCATTGGCTCCGTCAATCTTAGCTGCCTCGTCGAGGGCTTCCGGGATCGCACGGATGGCACCGCAGTAGATGAAGGTATTCATCGGCAGTCCAAAGATCACGTAAAGAAATGTGATTCCCAGAATATTGTCAAGGTGAAAAGTCTGCGCCTGGATAACAAGAGGCAGCATGATCACATGAAACGGGATAAACATGGCACTGACAAAATAGTAATACATAATGCTGAAAAACCGGCTCTTTTTGCGGTTTCGTGTAATTGCATACGCCGCAAACGAGTTTGTCAGCAATGTGAATACAAGGTTGATCACAGTGATGATCACCGTATTGAGGAACTTCCGAGGGAAGTCCGTCATCTTCCATGCGTCCACAAAGTTCTGCAGACGGATTTTGTGGAGTACCAGCACATTGTTCATATCTGAGGGATCTTTGATGGCAATCATAATGGTCATATATAGAGGCAGAAGAATAAAAACTGCCGCTCCCGCAAGCAAAAGGATCGTCACCAGGTTGTTTTTCTTATCATTCGTTTTCATCCGAGTTTTTCCTCCCTCTTCTCCAGGAATCTAAGCTGGAAAACCGAGATAATCACTACGATCAGAAACAGGACGACTGCGTTTGCTGTCTGAACAGAAAACTGTCCGCCGCCGAATCCCTTTTTGTAGATCATAACTGCTACAGATGTGGTGGAATTTCCGGGTCCTCCGCCCGTCATTGCCATGATCTGGTCATATACCATAAGATATCCTTTTGCAGACAGTACCATATTGATGGTAAAGGAGGGAGCCAAAAGCGGGAATGTAACTTTGAGGAAACGTGAAAGTCCGTGTGCTCCATCCAGTGCAGCTGCTTCGTAAATATCTGTGTCGATTGACTGCAGACCGGCGATATAGATCAAAGTATTGAATGCGCAGCCGGCCCAGATCGTTACGAAGACGATACCCCACATGGCATGATTGGTCCCCAGAATATTGGTACTGAGCGCTTTGATCCCGAGAGCCTGTCCAATAGGCGGAATCAGATTTCCGAAAATAAAATTGAAGATGAAACCAACGATCAGCCCGCCAAGCATATAGGGCAGGAAGTATATACCTTTGATAAAGTTTTTGAACCGTATATTGGCATTGAGGGCACATGCAAGAAGCAGGCTAATGACGTTAACCAGTACCGTGCATATAATAGTGAACCTGAACGTGAACAGATATGCAGTAAGTATATCTTTGTCCCGAAAAACATTGAAATAGTTGCGCAGTCCGACAAAGTTCCAGGACCCATAGCCTCTCCAGTCCGTAAAGCTGTAAAAAACGCCCTTCAGAAAGGAGTATGTATGAAAGACAAAGAAGAGCAGGGCCATGATGCCGACGCCGATGTAATAAACAGGTTCGATCTGTCTTTTTTTCTTTTTCATGATCTATCCCTTTCTTTTGATTTCAAATCTAAGGAATCGGTTCTATGTTCTCCGTGCTTCCATGCGGCCGGTTAATACCACCGGCCGCCCGCATATCCGAAGCATGGATGATCTGCTCTTTACTGAATGTTGGCCGAATCGTACTTAGTGTCAAGATTATCAAGAAATGCACTGATATTGGATGCATCATCCATACCGCTGACATAGTTAGCGGCATACTCAGACAGTACGGCACTGAGATTAAATCCTGAAGGATAATAGTGGTCCGGGAAGTTGGCGACTTTACCATCCGCGATATCCTGCATTACGCCGCTTACTTTTTCATCCTTCTGTATAACTCCTTCGATCGGGGAAAATGCAAACTGGTCATCAATATATTTCTGGTTGTTTTCCTTATCCATCATGAATGTAAGAAACGCATCAACTACTTCCGGGTATTTAGAGCCGGCAGACGCGCACAGCAGAACATCTACGCCTGATGTGACATAGTTGACAGTGCTGTCGTTGGAAGCAGGGAGCGCGAAAATGTCTACATGCATATCCGGATTGGCTGTGGTGAACTGACTGATCGCCCAGTTTCCGTTGATCATCATATAAGCATCTCCGTTTGCAAATGCCTTGTTGCCATCGTCATAGGTTGTCCCCATGATATCGGTCTGTCCATGTTTGATCAGCTCAAGATATTTCTCAGCAATCTCCTGATGTGTTTCAGCAAAGGTGGTCTGATCCTGCAGACGCGCATCCGTGAATCCTTCGGGCGCAAGGTCCGGTGCAATACTGTTCCAAGGGCAGTTCAGTGTCCATGCATCCTTGAAAGTAAATTCGAAAGGGGTTCCGCCGGCATCTTCTATTTTCTTGATCACATCCATGAACTCGTCCCAGGTTTTCGGAACAGTCAGTCCCAGCTCATTGAATTTATCTACGTTATAGAGCACACCCGAAGCATTGGTCGCGTAGGGAACCGCATAGGGAACTCTTTCTCTATCCTTCTGCACATCGTAGACCATTTCCATGTAAGCATCCTGAATAGTATCCAGATAGGGGGCGCCAGTAAGATCCCTGAGAACGCCTGCAGATTGAAGCTCTGTATAAGTATTGTCTCCGCCATAAGCGATGATATCCGGAATATCATTTTTAGCCATTCTTGTCTTAAGAACAGTTCCAGCATCCGCAGGTGTGTTCAGAACGACCTTGATCTCCTGACCGCTCGTCTCGTTGAATTCATCCACCAATTGCTGCAAGATCTGTGCATTTTCCGGCTTTGAGGAGAAAAACTCTACCTCTTTTTTGCTTTGTCCGCATCCGGTCAGTGCAAAAACTCCGCACAAGACACTGACTGCCAGTAAACCTGCTGCTCGATTCTTTTTCATCATTACCTCCATTCCTAAGCACGGTTACTTTACTGAGTTATGAGTTATGCGCATAACTAATTGCATATTTAATAACGCTGTTTAGATTGTATCCTATACAAAGTCACTAAAAAAGGGACAAGTAAGTTCTAAAAAATGGGGATAATGA
>CADCOP010000100.1 GCA_902803065.1 uncultured Lachnospiraceae bacterium
CTGCTCGACGGTGTGCGAAGCGGCAGGATCCGTGTCATGATCGGCTCAACGCCGAAGCTCGGAGTCGGCACGAATGTGCAGACGAAGCTGATTGCTGTCCATCACCTGGATGTGCCGTGGAAGCCTGCGGACATGGAACAGAGGAATAAGAGGCTGATCCGCCAGGGGAACACGAATCCGGAGGTCTTCATATACCGGTATGTAACGGAGAGCAGCTTTGACGCCTACGTATGGCAGGTGATCGAAACGAAGCAGCGCTTCATCTGCGACTTCCTGAGCGGCATGCTCCCGGCGTGTTCGAAGGAGGCGGGAGATATAGGCCGCCTTGTTCTGGATTATGCCGAGATCAAAGCGCTGGCGATCGGAAACCCGCTGATACGGCAGCGCGTAGAGGTCTCAAACCGGCTGGAACGCTGCCGGATCCATCAGGGGCAGCGGAGGATGCAGCTTCGTGAAATGCAAAGAAGGCTCAGGGAGTTTCCTGAAAAGGAAGGGCTGCTTTGCAGGGCCATCCGTGTGGTCGGGGGAGACGCCAGCTTCTATGCAGAGAGACGAACGGAGATATCCAGAGAGTTTCGAGCGCGGCTTGGCGAACATCTACTGAAGGCGGTTGCCGGGAACCTGGAACAGTCCGGTGAACGCTTCTTTGACTGGCACCAGGGTTTCGAGATATGGCTTCCGAAAAACATGACGGCGGAAGATATGCATGTCCTTCTGAGAAGAAAAGGCGGAGGACAGTATAAAGTCATGATGGACGGACACAGCGCTCCCGGGTGTGTTCAGCGCCTGGATCATGTGCTGAACGACCTTGAAGCACGAAAGGCACGGCTTGAGAAGAAACTGGAAGAACTGCAGGCAGAAAAGGGCAGGGCCGAGAGGGAGATAGCGGAAGGAAATCCTTATGACAGCGCAGTGGAAGCGCTGTCAGGGGAACTGGCCAGGCTCGATAAGCAACTGTCGGCAGCCTGAGATAGAGGGAGGAAGAGATGATTACAGTAAATGTACCTGAGGTATCGATCGGGAGCGTGATAGGGGATATTACGGACATGGCCTGCTTCTGCATTGAGCAGGGCAGACCGCTGTCGGACATTCCTTCTGTCTGTCTGTGGTCCATGCCGGGCATAGGAAAATCATCCGGAGCAGGGCAGATCGCTGAGATGATCACCCGGAGGACCGGAAAGCGCATGGAGCTGCGGGACATCCGGCTGACGACCTGCCAGGTGACGGATCTGACGGGCATTCCGTATTCAAACGAAGCCCATACGGAGACTGTGTGGCTGACACCGGAGCTGTTTGCGGAGAGCAAAGACCGTCCGTACGGATATGTGTTCTTCTTTGATGAGATCGATAAGACATCACCGGCAGTCCAGGCAGCGGCCCTCCAGCTGATCCTTGACAGGAAGTGCTGGACGCATGAGCTGCCGCCGGGCAGCATCGTGATCGCAGCGGGAAATTATAAGGCTTTTGGATCAGAAAAGGAAGTGAAGATGACCCCTGAGCTTTCGAACCGGTTTGTCCATTACTTCATTAAGCCGGATTTTGACAGCTTCCGCTCGTACGCGGTCAGAAGGAGGCTGCATCCGTATGTTCTGGGATACCTGAGCTATGACAACAGCAAGCTGTGCGTCAGTAATCCGGAGAAAGAACTTCTCTCGTTTCCTACCCCCAGAAGCTGGGAACGCGTCAGCGCTCTGCTGCAGATGAACGCAGGTCGTGATATCCGCAGGATCCATGCGAGAATTGCCGGAAGTATAGGTTCAGGGACAGCCATGGAATTTGAGCAGTGGATTCGTGTGTACCAGAGTCTGCCGCCGGTAGAGGAGATATTCCTGGGGAAACGGCCAACGTACCCCTCCAGGCATGATGTGCTGTATGCCCTGATCAGTTCCATGACAGCCTACGTGGGAAGCAGAGAAGAGGAGATCACAGAGGAGGAGCTTCGCTGCGCCTGCCGGTACGCGGGCAGATTCCCGGTCGATTTCTCGGCGCTGTTCTTTGTCAATCTCTGCGAGTTTAAGAACATCCGCCGGAAGCTTCTCTCCATACAGGAATTCGAAGCATGGCGCAGGAACAATCCAGGATATATGGAATGAGAAAAGCGCGGAATAAAAGACCGCATGAAAAGACGGAAAGAAAGACGTAATGAAAGATGTAATGAAAGATGTAATGAAAGGCGGAATGAAAGACCGTATGAAGGACGGTGAGAAGAGCATATGGAAGCGGAAGAAGCAAGAAGGATCATGAGAAGGATCTCCGGATGCCGCGCGCATCTGCTGTCTCAGTATCCGTTTTACGGTACACTGGTCATGCAGATGCCGGTCGGGCTCCAGGAAGGCTGCGGGACAGCATGGACAGATATGCGCAGGATCGTATTCGATCCGGCGTTTGCCGGCAGGCTCAGCGATACCGAGCTTGAATTTGTGCTCCAGCACGAGGTCATGCACTGCGTGCTGCGCCACTGCGTCCGGGGAAAGGGCTTCCGCCAGAGGCTGTTTAATATTGCGTGCGATATTGTAGTCAATTCAAATATTCTTGATTCCCGCGGCCTTAAGGAAATA
>CADCOP010000101.1 GCA_902803065.1 uncultured Lachnospiraceae bacterium
GCCTGGATCGACACATCCAGAGCAGATACCGGCTCATCGCAGACGATGAACTCCGGCGCCAGGGCCAGGGCTCTGGCGATACAGATTCTCTGTCTCTGCCCGCCTGAGAATTCATGCGGGTATCTTTCCTTATAATAGCTCGGAAGACCGCACACATCCATGACTCTGGAGATGTAATCATCATACTCGGCGCTGCTTACGATCCCATGCTCTCTGACGGCTTCACCGATGATCTCACCGACCGGAAGTCTGGGTGAGAGCGATGAGTAGGGATCCTGGAATACGAGCTGCATGCGCGGACGCATTTTCCGCAGTTCATGCTTGCTCAGGTCAAATACATTCTGACCGTCAAAGATCACATCGCCGCTGGTCCTCTCCTGCAGGCGGAGGATCGTCCTTCCGCAGGTGGATTTTCCGCAGCCGGACTCTCCCACGAGACCCATGGTCTGTTTTCTTTTAATATTGAAGCTGACGCCGTCAACGGCCTTTACATTCCCTATGGTCCGCTTGAAGAAACTGGACTTGATCGGGAAATATTTTACAAGATCCCTGACTTCCAGAAGATTATCTCCGGAAGAGGATACCTGAAATTTCTTCTCTTCCATCATATCAGTTCCTCCACATTCACGGTTTTCGGGGTTCCCAGGACCGTCCCCTTGTCAAAGTATCTGTAGCAGGATACGACATGCGTATCGCTGATCCGGATCTCCGGCGGATACTCTCCCTTACATTTGTCGCAGGTCATCTCGCAGCGGTCCCTGAAGTAGCAGTAGTCCGGCATTGCGACCGGGTTAGGTACGCTTCCGGGGATGTTGTACAGCTCTTCCACCTTCTGTCCGACCACGGGTTTTGACTTCATCAGGCCGATGGTGTAGGGATGAGCCGGATGATGGAAAATGTCATCCGCCGTTCCTTTCTCGACCACGCGGCCGGCGTACATGACCACGACATAGTCAGCCATGCCGGCGACGACGCCCAGGTCATGGGTGATCAGCATGATCGATGAGTTGAGCTTATCCTTCAGATTCTGCAGCAGATCAAGGATCTGCGCCTGGATCGTTACATCCAGAGCTGTCGTCGGCTCATCGGCGATGATCAGCAGCGGTGAACAGGCAAGAGCGATCGCGATGCAGATTCTCTGGCGCATGCCGCCGGAGAGCTCGTGGGGATACATGCTGTATACGCCTTCCTTGTTGGCGATTCCGACCAGCTCCAGCATTTCCAGGGTACGCTTCTTTACCTCTTCCTCGCTCATGTCCGGGTTATGAAGTTCAATGACCTCATTTACCTGTTCTCCGATGCGGAACACCGGATTAAGAGCAGTCATCGGCTCCTGGAAGATCATGGAGATCTTATTGCCGCGGAGCGTTTCCATGACGGAATTTGGCGTGTTCACGATGTTGTACGCTGTCCCGTCGCCTTTGTTCAGACGGATCTCGCCGCCGACGGTCTGTCCGCTCGGCCTTGCGAGAAGCTGCATCAGCGAAAGGCTTGTCACGGATTTGCCGCAGCCTGATTCGCCAACGACGCCAACGGTGGAATGACGCGGAATATTGAAATTCACGCCGTCCACGGCCTTGACGGTTCCTACGTCGGTAAAGAAATACGTACAGACATTATCAAATTCAACAATATTATCCGGGTCCTTCATCACTGTGGTATAGAGCTTCGGATCTTTTCCTGAGTCCGCGCGCTCCTTCTCCAGCTTCTTTGTGACTTTCCGGTTAAACTTTGTGATCCTTCTTGATTCTTTTGCGGAAATATAGGAGGATCTCTTTTTCTCAGCCATTCTCTGTTTCCTCCTTTTTACCGTTTTGACTTCGGATCATACGCATCTCTGAGGCCGTCGCCGACAAAGTTGAAGGCGATAACCGTCAGGCAGATCAGGAGACCTACCGGGATCCAGATAAACGCGTAGTGAGCCATTGCTGATGCTGATGAAACTGAGTTGATGATCGTGCCCCAGGTCGCCAGCGGATGCTTAACGCCAAGTCCGAGGAAGGAGAGCGTCGATTCTGTCAGGATGACACCGCCCAGTCCCATGGTCATGATAACGATCAGCTGCGGCATGACATTCGGGATCAGGTGCCTGAAGATCCTGGCTCCGATACGGATACCGGTCGCCTCCGTAGCCACCATGAATTCCTGCTCACGAAGGGAGAGGATCTGGCCGCGGACCATACGCGCGACGCCGGCCCAGCCCATCAATCCGAGGGCTGCCATCATGATCATCAGTCTGACATAGGTATCCATGCGCACTGCATCCATCATGGAACCGAGGATGATCATGATCGGCAGAGACGGCAGGCAGTAAAAGATATCAACGAGACGCATGATCAGGTTGTCGACCCAGCCGCCGAAATATCCGGCAAGTCCGCCCATGATCACGCCGATCAGCGTTTCAAGGAATACAACGATAAAACCAACCATCAGGGAAACGCGGCCGCCGTACATGATTCTTGCCATAACGTCGTAACCATCGCCATCTGTTCCGAGAATGTGCTTTGCGGAAGGTGAAGCAAATGTATCCAGGACATAGTTGATCTGGTTGCAGTTGATCACGTACTCTCCCTCAAGTCTCTGGGTAATCCTCAGCTCAGCCTCATCAAGAACAAACTCTCCGGTCTCTTCATCCACACGGTAGGAGCCGTTCTCCGCCTGCTGCGGGATCATGGCTGTCATGGTTCCGGCCTTCTCGCCTGCTCCGATCATCTCCTCGATCTTCTCGGAGATTCCCTTTTTCAGTTCATATGACATACTGTCTTCGCCCGAATATCTGCGGACAGTAAATGAATCGAACTCCGCGAATTCGGATCCGTCAGCTGCCTTGATCAGGAGTCCGGATCCGTCAGGCTCTATGGTGTAGCTGCTGCCTTCACTCTCAAACTCCCCGTTTCCGGAGACTGCCATAAGTGCTGCGGCTTTGAAAGCATCTGATACGGAAACACCTGTCTCAAACGTATCCAGAGTGTAAGTTGTGTATACCTTAGCTGTTGCAGGTTCGCCTGCGAGATACACATCCGTCCTGTCCTTCTGCGCTTCCAGAACGTAAGTATCATCGCCGCTCGTGAATGAGAACGCATTCTCCTTCAGGGCTTTCTCCAGGGCTTTTTCAAAATCGCCCCCGGGCTCTTCGCCAGCGTACACAAGTCCGTCACGGACTGTATAAATGTCAAAGGTCTTCGGCTTAGCACCCTTTTCAAAGGTGTACTCAACTCCGTCAGCTGTAAAGCTTCCCGATGTTCCCTTTACGTTCTTGGCAGCTTCCTGTGAAAGTCCCGGAATCTCATCGCCGTCAAACTCCATGCTCTTGCCGATCATGGAATAGGTGCCCACTTTCACGCTGCTGTTTCCGGAAGATGCAGTCAGTGTCAGATCCAGGGCAGAGATCGTGTAAATGTCATCCGCTTCTTTGCGGATCAGATAACCGCCCTCTTCTCCGCGGATGATCTGCTCCTCCTCGCCTTCAGAGACCATCTTCTTGATGGTACTGTTCATGGCGTTGCGGACTTTGCTTTCCACCGTCACCGAAGAATCAACATCATATCCGTTAAACGCCGTATTCTCCTTTGCGAGAGCATAGTTGACATTCTGCACGTCAAAGGTGTAGAAAGCCTGCTTCTGTCCATAGGGATATACAAGCGGTCCGAGGAACGAAAATACAAACATGATAACGAGCAGAGACAGTCCGAAAACTGCCAGGCGGTTCCGGATAAAGCGCTTGAATACCTGTCTGCCCGGGGAGAGCACCTTGACACGGCTCACATCGCCCAGGGATCCGGCTTCATTCTGCGCGCCTTCAGCGCTCCTGCGGTTTTTCTGCTCAGCCTCACGCTTCTTAAGAACTTCATTTAAATCATATTTTGCCATTCTTGCCGGCCTCCTTTCTCAGCTCAGCCGCACGCGGGGATCGACCACCGCATACAGCAGATCAGAAATCAGGTTGCCGAGGAGCGTAAGGATGGATATGAACGCAAGATAGAACATGATAAACGGAATGTCGCCCTGCGTCATGGATGTATAGGAAGCATAACCGATCCCGCGGATAGAGAACAGCGTTTCTGTGATCAGAGCGCCGCTGAAAAGACCCGGAAGGCTTCCTCCGAGAGTTGTTACGAGCGGAATCAGGGTATTGCGGAATGCGTGGTAATTGATGACCTTCTTTTCCGGCACGCCCTTTGCCCGGGCTGTCCGGATATAATCCGCATTCAGCACTTCCAGCATATTGGTCCTTGTATATCTCATCAGTCCTCCGATGCTGATCACGATCAGAGTGATCGACGGAAGGACAAAGTGTTTTGCCACATCAAGGATTTTTCCGAAATCAGACAGATTCATGTAATTTCTGCCCTGCATGCCTGTCAGGTCAAACCAGCCGAGCTTGACTGAGAAGAAATATTTAAGAAGCGTAGCGAGAAAGAACGTAGGCATGGAAATACATACCATGGATACGACTGTCGTAAAATAGTCAACAAAACTGTACTGTTTTTTCGCCGCGGTGATTCCAAGCGGAATCGCGATCAGGATCTCAAAGATAAAAGAAACAAGCCCCAGGGCAAAGCTGAACCATACTGTCTTATGAAACTCCTCTGTCACGGGAATCGTCCACGCCCAGCTGTCGCCCCAGTTTCCTGAAAGAGCGCTCTTAAGCCATGTCAGATATCCGCGGACCACGCCCTGGTCCATTCCGTACTGCCGGTTCAGGTCAGCCAGCCACTCAGCGTAGCTCTTGGCAGCTCCCGGCCTCGATGCCAGTTCCCTGGCTTTCGTCTCGATGTATCCGCTCGGCATGTTATACATCAGGATGTAGATGATAAACATGACGAAGAACAGGATCACGATACTGTATAAAATTCTTTTTAAAGTATACTTAGCCATATTGCATCAGTCTGCTTTCTGTAAGATTTCTAAACGATAAGGGCTGCCGCGCCGAAATGGCGCGGCAGTCCCGCATCATCTGTCTGAAAATGCCGTTTTCAGATCGGCAGTCCGCCGCGAGATCTCATACGAGCCCGCCTGCGGTCCGCCGAAGGATCATTCTTACTGGAGCTCCAGTGTGTTGATCTCTGCATACCATCCCCAATACGGAGTCATGTCATGCGGAAGAGAATCAATCACTACACGCTCAGCAGAAGCGACTGTGCAGTCTTTTCTCTGATAGAGAGGAAGCTCAACGCCCCAGTCCATGATGATCTCCATCGCGTTCTTGTAGATGGATTTACGATACTCTGTATCTGCGCTGCCGCGGCCTTCCTTGATCAGGCTGTCGAGCTCTTCATCATCTA
>CADCOP010000102.1 GCA_902803065.1 uncultured Lachnospiraceae bacterium
GCCTGCTTTTCTTCTGCTGCCCCACCTACCCGGCAGGCCGCAATCCTGCTTTCTGACTTGTTTCGGCCTGCTTTTCTTCCGCTGCCCCGCCTACCCGGCAGGCCGCAATCTTGCTTTTTGGCTTGTTGCGGCCTGCTTCTCTTCCGCTGCCCCGCCTGACTGGGAGGCCGCAAACTTGCTTTTTGGCTTCTTGCGGCCTGCCTTTTCCCCGCTCCTCCGCTTCCCTCGGCGGCCGCACACTCAGCTCCCGGCAATTTGCGTCCGCACAGGCAAAGGATTGATCGGATTGAATTGGATTGAATGAGTGAATAATTGCTGCGATAATACTGTGATAATCGTTCTGCTAAGATAAAGCCATCAAAGGAAAACAACAGCGGCAAAACAAAAAGCCGCATACAACAAATATTCGAAAAGGAAATATCTTAGGAGGATTAAAAAATGATGAAATCTATGAAAGCTCTTGTAATCGGCGCAGTTATGACAGTCAGCGTATTCGCAGCATCCATCAGTGCTATGGCAGCAACTCAGTTCGTACAGAATGACATGAACTTCAGAAGCGGAGCAAGCATCACTTCCACGATCATCGGTTCTGTTCCGGCAGGCGCAAAGGTTGAAGTCCTGGATCTTAAGAACGGCTGGAACCTGGTCCGCTACAACGGCACCGTCGGATACATCCACGGTGGAAACCTGGCTGACTCCTACACAGCGAAGAAAGCCACTCCGGCTTCCAATACAACACATGTAAGCACTCCGGCTTCCAATACAGCATCTTCGACGAAGAATTATTTTGATACCAACTGGAACCAGACCGCAAGGAACATGAGCAATAACTGCATCGGCGAGACAAAGACAGTCGTTGTTACCGACGGATACCTGGCACTTCGCAGCGCGGCATCCTATGACGCAGCCAATGAGATCGGCCAGCTTCACACCGGCGACACAGTCAGGATCCAGGGAAGCTTTGACGGAAGCTACGCGCTGGTTTACAGCAATAAGTACGATACCGTCGGATGGGTAAACGCA
Organism: uncultured Lachnospiraceae bacterium; assembly: GCA_902803065.1. Lineage (GTDB taxonomy): Bacteria > Bacillota > Clostridia > Lachnospirales > Lachnospiraceae > Merdiplasma. The sequence continues at coordinate 1,024 of CADCOP010000102.1, forward strand.
GGTTTCCTGAGATAAGTTTCCTGAAATAAGTTTCCTGAAATAGGTTTCCTGAAATAAGTTTCCTGAAATAAGTTTCCTGAAATTAATATCCTGAAATAATCAGGAAGTATTAAGACAGTGGCTGTGAGAAAAACATAGTCTGAACATAGAAAAAAGGATCCTGGGCTTCTGACAACCCTCGATCCTTATTTCTGTTATGGACTTGTTATGGACTCAATTTATTTCAAAAACTACCGCCGCAGAGCAGCCGGAGTACTTCTTCCGGTGTCATTTCCGCGACTCCGTCCGGGTCGGTCAGTCCGCCGTTCTCCCCTGTCAGGTTCCACGAGAACTTTCCGCACTGTTCTTTTGTGAAGGCGGTAAACTTTGCGTATTCACGAACCACGGGCTGGTACCGCTCATACCACTCCGGGCAGAACCGGGACATATAAGCGTCTGCCAGGCGGTATGCCTCGCAGCCGGTATCTTCCTCACTCTGAGATACAGCAGAGAGCTGCACGCCTCCGCCAGGCTGTCCGCTGCGCGATAAGCTTGGCGTGCTGTGGGCGATCAGTATACTTCCGTCGCTGCAGGTGCCAAAGCTGATCCACACATGACCGTCCATGCTGAACATATCTCCCGGACGGAACCTAAAATGCTGACGTTTCTCAGGTGTGGCATCTTCCGAAACGCTTTCTTTCAATACGTCTTCTTCCGGGAGGGCGGAAGGTTCAGCATCTTCAAATGCTTTTTCTTCCGAGGCCTCTGCCGCGGATGCCATGACGGGGCTTCCGGTACGCTCGCCCCAGCCCTGCTCGGAGAGCTTTGCTGCCGCAAGGCCGGAAGGCCACACATATCCTGCCCTTCCGTCATCTTTCTGCATGACATTGTAGATCGTCCAGCCCGCGTAGCCCGAGCAGTCAAGCCCCGCGTAATAGTACTGGTTCCAGCCGCCGTACGGATAATAGCTGTGTGGCGGATCTTTTTTTGCCGGATCGTTATCGGGGTCGCGGAATGTATAGGATGCATTCTGCTCGTCAAAGAAACGCTTCCATTCAGGCGCAACGCCGATGTGCGAGGACTGAGGGCCTGCGCCGGTATCCTGCCAGTTCCAGCCTCCTCCGAACACATAGAGCGCAGGCCCCGCGGCGGATAGGGCTGTCTGCAGGAAGTTTTTCAGCGTGCGCTCGCCGGGGACGGGCGCTGCTATTCCTTTACTTTCTGGGGCTTTTCTGTCTGTCTGCGCTCCGGCAGAC
>CADCOP010000103.1 GCA_902803065.1 uncultured Lachnospiraceae bacterium
CCTTTTTCTGTAGGCAGCACAGTCGCGAAAGGCGGACGTTCCACGCCCTTAAGCCTTCCCACAATGATCTGTCCGCCGACAAGTACGGCCCCTGAATTGCCTGCTGTCACGAAAGCATCCGCTGTGCCCTCGTGAACCATTTTCATGCCGACCACCATGGAGGAATCCTTCTTCCTGCGGATGGCAGATACGGGATGTTCTGCCATTTCGATGACTTCCGAACATGGCACGATTTCGATCTGATCCTCCGGATAACTGTATTTACTGAGTTCTCCGCGAACCAGATCCTCCCTGCCTACCAGAAAGATCTTCACATCTTTTCTGGAACCAGCTGCAAGCACGGCTCCTTTTACTATTTCGGACGGCGCGTTATCTCCGCCCATTGCATCGAGCGCGATGCGAACCCGGTTATCCATCACAGGCCTCCCTTGCATTTGCTTTTAATACTATACTGTATCTAATTTTACCTTGTCAAGCTGATAGTCAGTGCCGGCCGCATTTTGAAGGCACGATTTACGGCCCCGGATGCCGGGGCCGCAAGATGACATATAAATATATTCAAGATCAGGGAACCCTGTCGCAGCGGACGGCACATCGTGTCTGGCCTCCCGTATTGCAGGTGAAAAGAGTCAGATCCCACTGGGAGTTCACACCGTCTTCTCCGGCGTTGTTCTGATTGCGGATCATCTCCTCAATGGCCGTGGGCTGTACTGTCTCCCTGTTGCTGACTGTATAATGATATACGACCTGGTCAACAGTAATAAAATAAACGTCTGTACCGATCCCGATCCACTTGATCGGCGAGAGATGGGATGCGTAATTATGCGCGCAGATCACAAGGTCATCCGTAAAATAGCTGCCGCTGTACCTGCACGGGCTGATCTTCAGCCTTGTGTAGTCCCATGTATTCATGACGGGAAGCCGGATACCCTGATCCGGTATTTCAAGAATACCTATATAATCGTAACCGTCGATCGTCTGCAGCGGCATGGCGGGAGCTGTCTCCCGCGTGAACCGGTTCATGGAAGGCGCCGCAGGAGTTCCATCTGTCTCTTTCTCCATGTCCTCTTCCAGCTCTTCAAGGATCGTTTCTGATTCCTTGCCGGCTCTCCAGGCGTCCCATACATTATACAGTGTCAGTCCGACCGCTCCGCTGATCAGCAGAAGGCCGAGAACGATAAACAGCGTTCCCTTTCTTCTCCTTTTCTTTTCTCTTTTCATTTTCTCAGTTCTCTTTCAGCAGTGCCCAGATGTTTCCATCGCTCTCCACCAGGTAGTTCTGATCCCCGATATGAATATAGTTCTGTGTTTCAAAATCAAACCTGCATTCTGTCCCGTCCTTCAGCTTAAATGAAATGTAGTGCTGATCGACGGATACTCTCTCTGTCGTCTGTCCGACGATGATCATGTTGGAAAGAGCATTGAACACAGCTTTTATCATATCAGGATCCGTTGTCGTCACTGGCTCGTGCTTTCCGTCGTCATAAAACCACGACACGCTTTCCGGCAGATCACCCGAATCCATGACCTTCACAAGCGCCTGCGTGACAGCCCTGGTATCAGACACAAACAGAAATCCGTTCACTTTATCATTATAGCCGGCTCCTGCGTTTGAATTGCGCGTACATCCGGAAAAAACAGCAGCAGACAATATGCATGTCAGCAGAAGCAAAAATCGTTTCATCAGACTATCCTCTTCCTTACTCAGATCACACCCATCTGGCTGAGCGGCCAGACTCTGAACCGGATCTTTCCGACGATCTGTTCTTCAGCAACACATCCGACAGATGTATTTCTCGAATCAACGGATGTGGCGCGGTTATCGCCCATAACAAATATTCTTGATTCCGGCACCTGATAAGGAAGCTTGATGTTGCATTCACCAAGGGCTTTCTCCGATATATACGGTTCGTCGATCTCTTCATTATTTACATAGACGACGCCGTTTTCATCAATATTGATCCAGTCACCGGCAAGAGCCATCACACGTTTGACAAGGATCTTGTTATTGTAGTAGAACGCAACGACATCTCCTGTCTTGAAATCGTTTCCCTTGAGCGATACCACGATATCCCCCTCATTCAGACTGGGTGACATGGATGTCCCGTAGATTCTGAGCACCGGGAGAAACAGAACAGCTACAAGCACAGCAATGGCTGCCACCGTGATGAGGGTGTAAACAGTACTTCTGAGAACGCTTGCGTAACTCTTGCGGTATTTCACACGGTCCAGTTCATCCTGAAGCTGTTTTGTCGTTGGAAGCTCTGCTGTAAATGAAGATTCATTCCCTTTGCCGCTCATTCTTCCACCTTCTCTCCGCTTTCACCTGCCATTCTCTTAACATTTTCCAGGTACAGATCCGCTGCCATCTGGGCATACTCGAACACCTTGAAAATGGAAAGAGAGGCTTCCGCCAGGGAACCTGCTTTCGCGACGTTCAGCTCCCTGTCTCTTAACTTTTTCTGAGCGGCAGCCAGCTGTGCCCTCAGAGTATCGATCTCCTTGCTCTGCGCGATCATGATCTCAAGCAGCTCAGAACGTTTCAGCTTTTTTAACTCCTTATCTGTCATTTCCGGACCTTCCTTGTCTCAAAAATTTTAAGCAGCGTCCTCCCTGTATGAACGCAGGAAGCACAGGCCGTATACTTCATCAAGTATAGAATATTTTGGAAACAAATGCAACTGCCGGTGCCAGGCTCTATGCGCCCTGGTGCATGGAGCCTTAAAAATAACGCAAAAGCACATGCAGAAAACGCGCATGCCCAAAAAAAGAACTGCCGCCTTCTGGCAGCAGTTCTGGCATTTTAAATTCATTGCTGAATTATTCAGCATCCATTGCAATGATCTCTTTTTTATTATAGCTTCCGCAAGCCTTGCATACTCTGTGCGGCATCATCAGAGCACCGCATTTGCTGCACTTTACAAGTGCCGGAGCTGTCATTTTCCAGCTGGCTCTGTGCTTATCTCTTCTTGCTTTGGAATGCTTATTCTTAGGACAGATTGACATGGTTTACACCTCCTTAAAATTCTTAAAGATATCACGGATTTTCGCCATTCTTGGATCCAAATCTGTTCTATCACAGTCACAAGTCTTAAGGTTAAGGTTCTGACCGCATACCGGGCATAAACCTTTGCAGTCTTCCCTGCACAGGACCTTCATCGGCCAGACCAGCAGTGCTTCACCACAGACAAGCTCATCCACATTCAGGTTATATCCATGTAAAAATACGCTTTCATCGAGTGCTTCAGTCCGCTCTTCATCCGAGAGCTTCATGTCAGCTTCTCTCTCGAAATCAAGCGGCAGGCGGACTGGCACATCCGTCAGACATCTGTCACATGGTATGAGAACCGTACAGTCCATTTTTCCCCTCAGCCGCAGGACCTTTTTCCCTGTATTCTCAACAGTCAGATCCAAAGGGGTCTTTTCAGCGATCGGAAACGATCCGCCCGGCATTTCAAACGCGCCGATCGTAATATCCTCAATGCTGTGAACGACTTTTCCGTCCTCTAAAATGACTTCCGTCAGGTTCATGGAAGCGCACTCCTCCTAACACACTAGGCTATTATAGACAACGAGCCGCCCGATGTCAAGGGCCTTTTTTATTTTGCTGCGTTCACAAGTTCAACTGTGTCGCGGCAGATCGCCAGCTCTTCATTTGTCGGAACAACTGCAACCGTAACCTTCGAATCCTTTGTTGAAAGGATGAAGTTCTCACCGCGTTTCTTGTTCTGCTCCTCATCGATCTCGATGCCGAGATATCCAAGATAAGAAAGGACCTGTCTGCGGACAGTGCTTCCGTTCTCGCCGATACCGCCGGTGAAAGCGATGGCGTCAACGCCGTTCATGGCTGCCGCGTAGGAACCGATGTACTTCGCGACTCTGTATGAGAAAGCCTCGATCGCGAGCTTAGCTGCCTCATTGCCGTTATCCATGGCGTCTTCCAGATCGCGGAAGTCGCTGGAAAGGTTGTTGGACAGAGCGTACACGCCGGATTTCTTATTCAGGATCGTCAGCATCTGTGATACTGTCAGGCCTTCTTTATTGCAGATGTACTCAAGGACTGCCGGATCCACATCGCCGGAGCGTGTTCCCATCAGCAGTCCCTCCAGAGGCGTAAGGCCCATGGATGTATCAACGCACTTGCCGTTTCTGACCGCGCTGATGGAGGAACCATTTCCGAGATGAGCGATGATCACTTTGGAATTGTCCTTGTCAAGGCCAAGGAACTTGATCGTTTCGCCGGATACAAATCTGTGAGATGTTCCGTGGAAGCCGTACTTACGGATCGCGTACTTCTCATAGTACTCTGTCGGAATAGCGTATCTGTAAGCCTTGGGCGGCATTGTCTGATGGAAGGATGTATCGAAAACAGCTACGTTCGGCTTTCCGGGCATAAGCTCCATGCAGGCGCGGATACCCATCAGGTTTGCCGGGTTATGCAGCGGCCCGAGGTCGCAGCACTCATCGATGACAGCGATCGCCGCATCGTCAATGATGACAGACTGGGTGATCTTGCTGCCGCCGTGCAGTACGCGGTGGCCGATCGCATCAACTTCATCAAGGCTCTTCAGTACGCCGCTCTTCTCGTTTACGAGAGCTTTCAGTACAAGGCTGATTGCCTCGGTATGTGTCGGCATGGGAGCTTCCGTAACTTCTTTTTCACCGTTTGCCGGCTGATAGACCAGTCTTCCGTCGATTCCGATTCTCTCGCACAGACCCTTTGCCGCTACGGCTTCGGTATCGGAATTGATCAGCTGGAATTTCAGAGAAGAGCTTCCGCAGTTAACAACTAAAACATTCATTGGACATACCTCCGGTATTTTCTATATTATATCTGATTATATCTGATTGATCATTTGGCCTGCTGTGCCTGTACTGCAGTCATTGCAACAACGCCGACAATATCATCTGCAAAGCATCCTCTGGACAGATCGTTGACCGGATAGGAAAGTCCCTGGAGGACCGGGCCGTAGGCATTTGCCTTCGCAAGTCTCTGAACCAGCTTGTAACCGATGTTTCCGGCCTCAAGGCTCGGGAATACCAGTGTGTTCGCGTGTCCTGCGACTGTGCTTCCGGGAGCTTTCAGGGAAGCAACGCTCTCTACCAGGGCTGCATCCAGCTGGAGTTCGCCGTCGATGGCAAGATCCGGCTGTTTCTCCTTAGCGATCTTAACTGCTTCGGAAACCTTTGTAACATCATCATGCTTCGCGCTGCCCTTTGTGGAATAGGAAAGCATGGCGACCTTCGGCTCAGCGCCTACGAAATTGCGGAAGGACTCAGCAGAAAGCAGAGCGATCTCAGCGAGCTTTGCAGAGTCGAAATCCGTATTGACTGCGCAGTCAGCAAATACAAACAGGCCGTTTTCGCCGAATGTGCAATCCGGTACTTCCATGAGGAAGAAGCCGGAAACACTGCTGATGCCCGGTTTTGTCTTAAGGAGCTGCAGCGCCGGACGGATGGTGTTTCCTGTGGAATGGCATGCCCCGGATACAACACCGTCAGCGTCACCGCATTTGCACATCAGGCATGCATAGTACATGTAATCCTTTTCCATCTGCTCCTTCGCCTGCTCGGGGGTAACTCCCTTTTTAGCGCGAAGCTCAACAAACTTGTCGATGTATTTCTGTTTATTCGGATCATTGAACGGGTCTACGATGACAGCGCCGGAGATATCGTATCCTTCTCCGTTTTTAGCGATCTCCTCGGGTGTTCCGATGATAACGATGTTTGCAATCCCTTCCTTCAGGATCTTCTCCGCAGCGTCATATGTCCTCTTGTCCATGGACTCCGGAAGAACGATCGTCTTCTTGTCAGCCTTTGCCTTAGCTTTGATTTCATCAATAAATCCCATGATGTGCAGCTCCTTTCATGTCCCGCAGGATAATTTTTACATGCGCAGATCAATGCGCCTGCTTTCTTATTAAATGCATGTCCTTGTTATTATAAACTATATTTGAATTCCGTACAAGATGGACCGCCTGTCTTTTATCACATACAAACCGCTCCCGAAGGGTCCTCATACCCGTGTTAAGTGATTGCTAACACGCAGCAAATCAAGTATAATCAAATCTGCAGACGATCCCGTCTGCAACCCAGATCGATCGAATGTACGGAGGCTGATGTGACAACTACCGGAATCATTGCAGAATATAATCCATTTCATAACGGCCACGCGCTGCATATACGCGAAACCCGGGAACAGACAGGCTGTGATTATGTGATCGCAGTCATGAGTCCCGATTTTGTGCAGCGGGGCGAGCCTGCCGTTACGGATAAGTACCGCAGGGCGAAAATGGCGCTTCTGGAAGGCGCGGACCTGGTCCTTGAGCTGCCTGTTTTCTGCGCCACTGGCTCAGCTGAATATTTTGCCGAGGGCGGGGTCCGTATCCTGAACAGTCTTGGCTGCGTCGATTACATCTCTTTCGGCTGTGAGCATCCGGACCTGGAGCTTCTCTGGGCTATCACGGATATTTTCTCTGAAGAACCGCCGCTGTACAAAAGCCTCCTGCAGGAGCGCCTGGCAGCGGGAGCCTCCTGGCCGACAGCCAGGGCTGCGGCATTGCTCGCCTATGTTGAACAGGTCAGCAGCCATCCGGATGAAGATGCTCTGCTTCCTCCCTACGGGATCGATGACCTTCCGAATGTCCTTGCGGGCTCCAACAATATTCTGGCCATAGAATACCTGAAGGCGCTGCGCTTTTGCGAAAGCACCATAGAGCCGGTGCCCATCCAGCGCACGGCAGTCAGCCACAGCAGTACACAGTTTGACCAGAAGCTGGGGTTCGCGTCAGGTGCCGCTATCCGGGAAATGATCATGACCCAGCCTGTGACATGGCGAAAGTCTCTCTCAAAGTTCATGCCTGCGCGCGCGTTTGATCTGCTCCCGGAGAATACAAGAGATGATGTCTTCCGGGTCCGCAGCGTTCTTGACAGGCTGCTGCAGTACAGACTGCTTTCCGATCCGGCTTATGATGCATATTTCGATGTCTCGCCGGATCTTGCCAACCGGATGGAGAAGCTCTTCCCTCTCTACAGGGGAGCCGGGCAGTTTGCTTCTCTCGTCCGCATAAAGCAGTACACGGAGGCACGCATACGGCGTTCTCTGCTTCATATTCTTCTGTCCATCACAAAGGAAGACGGAGAAGCATTCCGGTCAGGCACATATGCGCCATATATCCGGATCCTGGGGTTCCGCCGCGCGAGCACGCCGCTCCTTCACCGGATCCGTGAGACATCCCATTCCCCGCTGATCACGAAACTGGCAGACGCGGGCACCATTCTCAGCGATGATCCGCAGAAGCTCGAATGGCTGAAAAAGGATATCTTTGCCTCCCACATGTACCAGATGATGCGCAGGGAAGCCGACGCGCCCATGCGCAGCGAATACGAGCGCTCACCCGTGATCATATAAAACACCCGTGTCATTCTGAGGAATCACGGTATGAAGAATAAGAACCGGATGTCCCGGTCCGGCAGCGTACATCCCTAATGTGCTGCGGGCCGGGGCATCCGGTTCTGTCATTGTTCCGCTGATACCCGGATTCCGCGATCTGTATTTCAGTTTTTAAAGCTGTGGATCGGTGCGGGTATTCTTCCCTTCCGGCTTATAAACGCCTCGCACGAGAACGGATTGACCGGCATGATCGGGGCATGGCCCAGGAGGCCGCCAAATTCGACTGTATCCCCGACGCCTTTTCCGATCACCGGAATGATGCGCACCGCTGTCGTTTTCGAATTGACCATTCCGAGCGCCATCTCATCGGCAATGATCCCTGATATCGTTGATGCGCTTGTATCTCCCGGAACAGCGATCATGTCCAGGCCCACGGAACACACGCAGGTCATTGCTTCCAGTTTTTCCAGCGTCAGCGCGCCCCTCTCAACGGCGTTGATCATACCCTGGTCCTCGCTGACCGGAATAAAGGCTCCGCTGAGTCCTCCCACATAAGAGCTTGCCATGACGCCGCCCTTCTTTACCTGGTCATTGAGAAGCGCAAGCGCGGCTGTCGTACCGGGAGCTCCCGCGTATTCAAGGCCGATCTCGCACAGAATGTCAGCTACACTGTCACCGATCGCCGGCGTTGGCGCAAGCGAAAGGTCTATGATTCCGAAAGGAACACCCAGTCTTGCCGATGCTTCCCTTGCAACGAGCTGTCCCACACGTGATACCTTGAAAGCCGTTTTCTTGATGGTCTCGCACAGCACCTCAAAATCTGCGCCACGGACCTGTTCGAGAGCTGTTTTCACTACGCCTGGCCCGCTGACGCCGACATTAATGATCGTATCCGCTTCCGTAACCCCGTGAAAAGCGCCAGCCATAAACGGATTATCATCCGGAGCATTGCAGAATACGACCAGCTTCGCGCATCCGAGGGAGTCTTTTTCTTTAGTCAGTTCCGCCGTTTCGAGAATGATCTCTCCCATCAGGCGGACAGCGTCCATGTCGATCCCGGTTTTCGTTGATCCCAGATTGACTGAGCTGCATACAACATCCGTCGAGGCAAGCGCTTCCGGTATGGACCGGATCAGCATTTCATCGGCGGCTGTCATTCCCTTGGAAACCAGGGCGGAGTATCCGCCGAGGAAATTAACGCCCACCGTCTTTGCCGCGGCGTCCAGGGTCTTTGCGACTGAAATATAATCATCAATGCTGCGGCAGGCGCTGCCGCAGATCAGAGCAGCCGGCGTTACAGAGATCCGCTTGTTTACGATCGGTATCCCGTACTCCTTTGATATATCCTCGCCGACCCTTACGAGATCCTTTGCGCATGTTGTAATCTTTTCATAGATATTCGACCGGAGCTGCTCAGGGTCAGATGAAATGCAGTCCAGCAGAGAGATTCCCATCGTGATCGTTCGCACATCGAGATTCTCCCTTGTGATCATATCTATGGTCTCTGATACTTCTGTCCACGTGATCATGTATGTAAACTCCTCTATGTCAGATCCTGTGCATTGCGTTAAAGATGTCCTCATTCATGCATCTGATGGATAATCCCATCTCTCTGCCAAGCTGTTCCATCTCTTCCGCGACCATGCCGGCGGTCTTGGCGCACTTTTCCGGATCCGTGACCATCATCATATTGAAATATCCTCCGACGATCGTCTGCGAGATATCAAGGATATTGATATTGTTTTCGGCAAGATACGCGCAGACTCTGGCAATGATGCCCACAGTATCCCTGCCGACAACCGTTATGATCGTTTTCATTCGTATCAGCTCCTTTCAGCCGGCACTGCTTCAGTGCCCTTCTATACCTGCATCATAGCCATGGCACAGTCTCTTTTCGCGACCTCTATGTTAAAATCGTCCGCTCTGTACGGGCGTTCGTCCATATCGATCACATTTCTGACTGTTGCGTATGCCAGCGCGGCGTAATTATTCTCCTGGCTCAGGTGTCCCAGCAGTATGTGCGACATATTGTCATGCAGGATATCGCACAGAAGGCTGCCGGCACTGTCATTCGAAAGATGCCCTTTTTTCCCAAGGATCCTCTGCTTGAGCGGCCACGGATATGGTCCGACCTGAAGCATGTTGATATCATGATTCGCTTCAAGCAGAATGCTGTCGAGCCCCTGCAGATGCTCTACGATGTAGTCATCATAGCAGCCCATGTCCGTCGCCACTGCGATGCTTTTCCCGCCGCTGCTGAGCCTGTAACCTACCGGTTCCGCCGCGTCATGCCATATGGAAAACGCCTCAACGGAAAGATCCCCTATGCTGAAAGGCTCATCCGCGCGGATCACATGAAGGAGCCCGGGATCAATGTTCCCCAGCTGGGCACAGCCCGTGATATACGCGAGCGTCCCCTTCGTGGCGTAGATCGGTATCCTGTATTTACGGGCCATCACGCCAAGCCCTTTGATATGGTCCGCATGCTCGTGCGTGATCAGAATAGCGTCAATGTCTTCCGGCTTTCTGTCCGCGTCCTGCAGGCCTTCCCTGATTCTTTTTCCGCTCAGCCCGACATCGACAAGAACAGCGCTCCTGTCTGTTCCCGCATATGTGCAGTTTCCGGAACTGCCGCTGGCAATACTACAAAATTCCATGTAAACTCAATCCTTTATCAATTTGTCTAAACGTATTTTCCACATCATCGCTGCTGTTGTCAACGACGAATGCGCAATGTTCGCGAAAATACGCATCACTTTTCTGATTTTTCAGGATACCGGTGATCTTTTCATCCGTATAACCGCGGCTGTTTTTCAGGCGTTCCCTGCGTACTTCCTCAGAAGCGTATATGTACCAGATCTCATCGCAGATCTCATCATACCTCTCTTCCAGAAGGAGCGCGGCTTCGATCACGGTCAGTTCACCCGGAGCACTGTTTTTCACCTGTTCAGCCACGTATCTCCTGACAGCGGGATGAATGATCCCATTCAGTTTTTCAAGAAGCGCCCTGTCCGCAAACACAAGAGCGGCAACCGCACTGCGGTCAAAACTTCCGTCCTTCTGGAGCAGTTGTCCCTTCATCCCGGCAGTCTCCGTATACGTACGCAGGAGCTTCAGCATATCCTCATAGCAGGCAGCCCCGGGCTTCTGGAGCTTTTCAGCCACCCTGTCCAGTTCGAGGATCCTGGCGCCGTACCTCTGCGCCAGATAGGTAAGAACCGTGGTCTTTCCGGCGCCCACGCCGCCCGTAATACCCAGGATCATCCGTCCACCTCCGTATCCTTCCCCGTCACATCATCCTGCGGTATGTATGCCCGGCGCCGGATCAGTGCGCCTCATACCAGTTCTTTCCGGAATGCATATCGATCTCCAGCGCAACAGCCAGGCTCGCTGCGCCGGTCATCTCCTCCCGCAGGATCGCTTCGACCCTCTCCTGCTCATCCACCCGTGCCTCGATGAGCAGTTCATCGTGGACCTGGAGAACAAGTCTGGAAGATAGGCCTTCCTCCCGGAGCCTTTTTGAAACGCGGACCATCGCGATCTTGATGATATCCGCTGCGGTTCCCTGTATGGGGGAATTCATGGCGACTCTTTCGCCGAAGGATCTCTGCATGAAATTGCTTGAGAACAGTTCCGGAACCGGCCTCCGCCTTCCGAACATGGTCACCGAATATCCCTTCTCCTTAGCGGAGCTGACCGCGTCATCCAGGAACCTGCGGATACCCGGATAGGTCTCAAAATACTTGCGTATGTATTCCTGCGCTTCTTTCCG
>CADCOP010000104.1 GCA_902803065.1 uncultured Lachnospiraceae bacterium
GCAACGGACAGAAGACCACAGGCATGCAGGTCATCGGAGGCAAGAAGTATTACTTCCTGTATACCGGAGCGCTTGCAGCCGGCTACGGAACACTGACCACAGCAGGAAACGCAGGCGGTGTGATCCGGATCTATACAGTAAACAATGAAGGCGTGATCACGGCGGAGCAGACCGTGACCGGCAGCGGAAAAGGATACGCGATGGCGCTGGAAGCTGTCAAATACATCGGCGGCAAATATGTTTACGGCGGCAACAGCCTGGAAAGCGGCCTTGACTGCAGTGCCTTCGTGCAGCAGATGCACAGGAAAGCCGGCTATACGATCGGAAGATCCACATATCAGCAGATCGAACTGATGGGCGGCGGCAACGGTTATACAAAGGGTACCGCGATCAAGTGCAACGCCAGCACCTTAAAGCCGGGCGATCTGATCTATTACAACAACAACAGCCATGTTGCCATGTACATAGGAAAAGGCATGATCGTACATGCCAGCAACTCCAAAGCATATCCGGATGGCGGAATCAAGGTAAGCAATTACCTGTACGGAACTGTGTATAAGGCAGTCCGCTTCTGGAGCTGAATGATCTGATGAATAAATGAAAAACACGGTCTCCGCGAGGGGCCGTGTTTTTTTTAAGGAAATATGAGTTGAAATGAGATATGCGTGAATGTATAATCAAAACTGAATCTTTATGCGCACTGGCAGAAAGGATCAGAATACGGGTATTTCCGTCCTGACAGGGACGAAAGATATCCTGCGCCGGGGAGCGGCGTTTATTCATTCTTCAACGCAAGAACGCCGGGGCGTTCTTGATCACATCAGAGGAGGAGTACTATATGCGAAAAGCAGCGAATGTCATCATTTCTCTGATCGCTCTGGCGATCTGCGCTCTGATGACATATCTCACTTTCGGTTCAGGGCTGTACACAGTGATCTTCAATCTCGCTGTCCTGGGGGTCATGCTTATTATCATCCTGTTTTCGTGGATCTTCGGATTCCTGCGCATGGGGAGTACGGTCCGGGGACTGAATACGGCGTCCAGGAAGCTGGTGGCCGTATATAAAGACCGCGCGAAGCTTGCTGATATCACAAGAGCCGGCACTGAGCTGTTTGAGGTCGATTATCTGGACCGTAAGTACAACGAATACCTGGGATTTCTGCGTAAGACAAACAGCCCGACAGATATCAGCGATTATGTCGGCGAGTATGAGATCCGGAACTATACGCACCGGCGTTTGCTGGAGCTCGTGCCGGATATCCTTACGAGTCTCGGAATCCTCGGCACATTCATGGGCCTTGTGTGGGGTCTGCGCGGCTTCAATCCGGTCTCCTACGAGGCTATGGCTTCTTCTATCACATCTCTGATCGATGGTATCAAGGTGGCGTTTGTTACGTCCATTTATGGTATTGCGCTGTCGATCGCCTATACGTTCTGTCTTCGCGGAGCGGTGACAGAGCTTTCCGAGAGCCTGGATAATTTTACTGATAAATATTATCTCTGCGCGGTCCCGCCGACAGACGCGACTGCCATGAATCATGTTCTTGCGAACCAGAAGGAGCAGATCAATGCTCTCAGAAACCTCACGCAGGAAATCGCGGATCAGCTTGCTATCAGCATGGCCGGCCATATGGATCCGATCATGACGCAGATGAACCGCACGCTGGAGAATTTTACGCAGGTCGTGACGCTTCAGCAGGAGCAGCTCCTGGAAAATATCGCAAAGCAGGTCATGACAAGCATGCGAAGGGAGTTTATTGCGGATTTTACCGAACTGCATGCTGTCCTTAAGGAAACAAACCGTGTCCAGAAGGAATTCGTCGGACAGATGACGCAGGCACAGGCAGGCTTTAACGAGACCCTCACAAACGGGGCAAAGGCCATCGACCGCCAGATCACGAGCAGCAGCCAGCAGCAGGCGGATGTTCTTGACCGGCTGAATGAACAGCAGACGCAGATCACTGCGCAGATGGAAGAACAGCAGAGGAACCTTGGCGAGTATGTATCCTATATGGGGCAGGCAATTCAGGAGATGA
>CADCOP010000105.1 GCA_902803065.1 uncultured Lachnospiraceae bacterium
AGGAACGGCTATCATCAAAGCTCGCTGAGCCTGTCCGATGCTGCTTCGCGGATCCAGGGTTCTTCATCCTCCGTCGCTATCTTTTCCAGGAGTTCTCTTCCTGTGAGCCGCTGAACCGCAGCTTCCCGGACCAGTGTATATGTATCATGCAGCGCAAGTTCCTCCAGGAGCTTCTGGCCGCTGATCCTTTTTACCAGGGCGAGCCTCCGCGCGCCGCTCTCTGTCCCGCTGATGAGCCGGCGGAACAGCTCCGCGTCCCCGAGCTGCTCGAGCGCCGCAAGCCGGACATGTTCTTTCGCATCCTGATTCGCGATTCTGAGCAGGGTATCCCTGTCTTTCGTGCGCTTCAGAGCCGTAACGCGCGCGTCGCCATCTTCATCACTGAGCGCTATCTCCCGTATGACAGTCTCATTTTCCAGTTTCTCAATGGCTGCCATTCTGACGAAGCAGTCGCCGTGCCCGCGCGCGACCTGTTCAAGCATGCTCTGCGACGTCATGGCTTTCACCGCGGCGATCTGGATCCCTAAGATCCTGCTCTTCTTCAGGATATGCTCCAGGAGAGCCTGCATGCGGATCTGCCCGATGGCCGCTTCTCTTTCCGGCATGGAATACCGCTGCTTCGTATCCAGAGCGATCATCATGAGCCGGAGGGGATTTCGTATCCGCATGATCTTTGTGACTTCTTCGGAAACCGTCTCCTGCTCAGTCTGCTCCATTTCTTTCCGGAGCTTCTCAGCCTTAGTCTCCCGCCCCAGGATATTCTCGGAAACAAACGGGAAACGCAGTGAAGAGCAGCCTGCGAATACTTTCTCCGCAACATTCCCTGCGCTTTCCGGCAGCTCTACGTATTCCAGCTCCCCGGCATCCAGGAACGCAGACTCCTCGATCTCCTTCACGCCCTCCTGCAGAATCACCTTCCTGAGCCCGTTCGGCCCGGCAAAAGTAAGCCGGCTGATCTTTTCCACACTGCCGGGAATGACCAGCTCCCGCAGACCGCTGCATCTTTGTACCATACAGGGGCCAAGTTCCCTCACCCCGTATGGTATGATCAGTCTCCGCAGCCCTTTGCAGCTGCTGAAAGCATGATCAAAGATCCTCTTTGTTGAAGAAGGAAGCTCTATGACCGCCAGGCAGTTACAGTAGGAAAACGCTGCCCTGCCCACAGTCTCCAGTCCTTCCGAAAAACGGACATTGCTCAGGGATGAGCAGCAGAAAAACGCTTCTGTCCCGATTTCCGTTACGCTCCCTGGAAGCTCGACAGAATCCAGGCTGGAGCAGCCGCTGAAGGCTTCATCTCCGATGCTCTCAACACCGTCAGGTATCTTCACTGACTGCAGCTGCCGGCAGTTTTTGAAGGCTTCAGGAAAGATAGCCGTCACCGGGAAGCCTCCGTATTCCTCTTCTATGACGGCGTGCGGACCGCCGGTGTATTTTGTGAGGATCAGCCCGCCGTCCTCGACGATATATTCAAAGTTATCGATCTGTGACAGCTCCCGGCATCCGTTGGCGGAAAGCCAGTTGACCAGGCGTACCGTCCTCTCCTCTTCGCTTCCGGCGTCATATTTCAGGCTGTGCTGTTCACTGAGCTTTTCAAGGTCCCCGGGCAGCTGGGCATCGTCCAGAAAGTAAAGCGATATCTTTTTATCCAGCGAGTACGCCCTGCGGAGTTCTTCGACTCCTTCTCCTTCCATATATTCCCTGTCAGCAAAAGCTATGAAACAGGCTCCGCCGCGGATCAGACGGTCTCTCTCCGCTTTCGCCGCCTCGCTGCCGCATATCAGCCGGCAGTCTTTGCTCCGGAGAATACGGGCAAGCTCCTTTCCCTTCTCCCCGGCATAGCTGCAGAAGGCGTACGTCTTCATCTCGGGCCGTTCCTTCACCGCCATGCTGCCATCTTCTATGACAGTGACAAACGGCCGCGCGCTTCCCACGCTGAACGCGGCAGACCCTTTTGCGCAGTGAAAAAAGAGCTGTTTCTGAACCGGATTGATGTTGATGACTCCGCACCAGTTTTCCTCAAAGCCTGTTACTGATGACGGAATGTACACATGCGTTTTCTCACCGGGCAGGTACACGCAGCCGAATGTCGCCTTGCCGATCGTCTTCAGCGTCGGGGGAAAATGAACCTCTTTGATCTTATCATGGTCAAAGAATGTCATCATCGTCTCCACGACCTTCAGGCCGCTTTCGGGCGGATATTCCTCCGGGACGTGGACCACCGTATCCGTTCCGCGGTACCGAAGCAGACGCACACCTCCGGAGCAGCGTCCGAACTCATAATCCGAATCCTTCGCGGCGACCGCAGGAGAGACCCGGATCTGCCTCGGTTTTGCCTCGCGCCCCCAGCCTCTTGCCTCCGGGGCGTGCTCCTCAAGCACCTTCTCCAGATGCTCCTCGTCTGTCTCCGGAAAAGCCGAGAGATCAAACGAGTCAAAAGCCGCTCCTTCATCCAGGCGGCAGACCACGATCTTCTTCCCGAATTCCATCGCCTGCGGCAGCTCATACTGGTTTATGTAGCAGCTGTGTACGGAATTCGACGTCAGGAACAGAAGGATCCCAGCGCACTCTTTCTCATGGCTGCGCAGCACCTCATCATACTGGTCGCCGATCTCCAGGCCCTCATCGTACCAGAGCCGCCAGCCATTTTCATACAGTTCTTTTAATACAGCAAATACCCTTCTCCGGTCGCGATGGGAATAGCTCACAAACAGATACGGCTTTTCTTCATCTGCCGGGAACGGGGCGGTTATGCTCTCATATGGTCTGATCTTCCTGCTCATTGCTTTCGGGATTCCTTTCACAGACTGTCGGGATCTTAATGATCTTTTTCGGATACTACTGCGGATTTCATGATTTCATTTTTCTTCTCACATAGTTATAATATAACAAACTACCCCGCAAACACAATGTCTGAGAGACCCCGGCAGGGAGGCCGCTGAAATGATATACACACTCACAGTTAATCCGGCAATCGATTATCACATGGACCTGACTCGTTCAGGGTTTACGGCCGGTCAGATCAATCGTTCGCAGAAAGAGGAGATGTTTCCCGGCGGCAAAGGTCTGAATGTATCCGTCGTACTCTCAAGACTCGGTGTTCCCAGCATTGCCTGGGGCTTTACGGCCGGAAGGACCGGAACGCTGCTGGAGAGTCTTGCCGGAGGCTGCGGCTGCCGCTGTGATTTCATTCGTCTTCCGCAGGGCGAGACCAGGATCAACGTAAAGCTCGACTGCGATGAAGAAACTGCGGTCAACGGCTGCGGACCGGAGATCGGCGCCGCCCAGACAGAAGAGCTGCTCCGGAAGGTCCGGCAGCTTACCCCGGAGGATACGCTGATCCTGAGCGGAAACCTCCAGGCCGGGCCTGTCAATTTGTATGAAGCCGCCAGCCGGATCTGTCATGAAAGCGGGGTTCGTTTTGTCGCGGATACAGAGGGTGATAACCTGAAGGCCACGCTGCCGTATCACCCGTTCCTGATCAAGCCAAACGAGGAAGAGCTCCTTGCCCTGTATAATGAGACCGGTAAAAATGATCTTGCAGAAGCCACTGAAGCCTTGCTGATCTCCCTGATGGAAAAATGCCGCGCGGACGGCGCCCGCAATGTACTTGTCACGCTTGGCAGCCGTGGAGCCCTGTTTCTCTCAGAGGAAGGAGATGTTTTCCGCGTAACCGTAACCGGAGATCATAAAATCGTATCGACTGTAGGCGCGGGGGATTCCGCGATCGCCGGTTTCCTCGCGGGACTGCAGCGCTGCGGCATGCAGAGCGCTTCTCCTTGCCGGAATGCTGCCAGCGGA
>CADCOP010000106.1 GCA_902803065.1 uncultured Lachnospiraceae bacterium
GATCCCCAAGGATCCCAACGACGACAAGAACGTCATTGTGGAGATCAGGGCAGGCGCGGGCGGAGATGAGGCCGCTCTGTTTGCCGCGGAGATCTACAGAATGTACATCCACTACGCGGAAGGGCGCGGCTGGCGTTCCGAAATACTGGATTTTGAAGAGATCGGTATTGGCGGCATGAAATCCGTGAGCTTTATGATCAAGGGACAGGGCGCCTACTCCAGAATGAAATACGAGAGCGGCGTTCACAGAGTTCAGCGCGTACCTGCGACAGAGTCCGGAGGAAGGATCCACACATCGACGATCACGGTCGCGGTGATGCCGGAAGCGGATGAGGACATTGTGATCGATATTCCGGAAAAGGATGTCCGGATCGATGTCATGCGTGCTTCCGGAAACGGCGGACAGTGCGTCAACACGACCGATTCCGCAGTCCGTCTGACACATTATCCCACGGGGATCGTGATCTACAGCCAGACAGAGAAATCACAGCTGCAGAACAAGGCCAAGGCCTGGGCGCTTCTTCGCGCGAAGCTCTATGACCTCGAGATGCAGAAGCGCCACGACGAGGAAGCTGACCTCAGAAGAAGCCAGATCGGAACTGGAGACCGCTCCGAGAAGATCAGGACTTATAACTTCCCTCAGGGACGTGTCACAGACCACAGGATCAAGCTGACCCTGTATAAGATTGACGCTGTCATGAACGGAGATCTCGACGAGATCCTCGACAGCCTTACGGCCGCTGACCAGGCCGCCAAACTCGCCAGGATGAACGGCGAACACTTTTGATAAAAAACGCGGTAACAATGGATGTGACCGGCTAAAATTGGTATAATGAAACGGGCTTTGTTTGACAAAGCCCGTCATTTGCTTTTATTTGACAAAAGGAGTGTTCAAATCATGGCTGTACATCTATTCGGAGCAATTGACGTGGGAAGCTACGTCTATGAAATGAAGATCTTCGAACTATCCAGAAAGAACGGGATCCGGCAGATCGACAATATCCGCCATATGATGGATCTTGGTACCGACACATATCACACCGGCAAGATTTCCAGATCACGCCTGGCAGAACTCAAGAGGACACTGGCTGAATCCGCGCAGATCATGAAGAACTATGGGGTGGAGGCTTACAAGGCATACGGAACCAGTGCGTTCCGCGACATGAAAAACTGCTCTTTGATCCTCTCTCAGCTCGAACAGGAGACAGGGATCCACGTCGATGTTCTCGAGAATACCGAACAGCGCTTTATGGACTACAAATCTCTTGCTTCCAAGGGCGAAGTCTTCAACCGCCTTCTTGAAAAGCCGACGGCGATCGTTGACATCGGAGGCGGAAGCGTACAGATCTCCCTGTTTGAAAAGGATAAACTGAGCGCCACCCAGAACCTTCGGGCAGGCGTCCTCAGGATCCGCGAACAGCTCGAAAGAGTCGGCGCGAGGTCAGTCCAGAACGAATCCCTGATCGAAGAGATCGTGAACACTCAGCTCAATGTATTCAAGAAGCTTTATCTCAAGGACCGCGATATCAACCAGATCGTTGTCATTGACGACTATCTCTCAGAAGCCGCAAGACAGGGCAATAACTTTAAGGCTGCAGGAAATGTGATGCCGGGAACGATGGGAGAGGCGGAGTTCATCGACACCGAATCGCTCAGCGCATTTATCGAAGGCCTTCGAGAATACAACGCGATCGATCTGTCATCCAAGCTCGGTATCTCCGACGAAAAGATCCCTCTTCTCCAGATCTCTTCGATCATCACGAAGTGCATCGCCAAAACAATGAAGGCGGACCTGATCTGGCTCCCCGGCGCGACACTTTGCGATGGTATGGTCTACGACTACGCTGTTGAAAAGAGATTTATTAAGCCCGCACATGATTTTGAACAGGATATCCTGACCTGTGCGATGGAGACTTCAAAGCGCTATAAAGGCAGTCTGGAGCGCGCGAAGACACTCAGCCTGATCGCGCTTCAGATTTTTGACAGTATGAAGAGGATCCACGGGATGAAAGACCGGGATCGCCTTCTTCTGCTCCTGTGCGCGATCCTGCATGACTGCGGAAAATATATCAGTATGCAGAATCTTTCGGAATGCTCCTATAACATAATCAAGTCCACCGAGATCATCGGCCTTTCCGCGAGGGAGCGGGAGATCGTCGCCAATGTCGTTCGCTTTAACCACACGGACTTTATCTACTATGAAGAGAGCGAGGCAAACGGGCTCCTGAATCGCGAGGACTATATGATCGTCACGAAGCTTACGGCGATCCTGCGCCTTGCAAACGGTCTTGACCGTTCTCACAAGAAGAAATTCACCGATGTCCGCATCCGCCTGCGCGAGGGCCAGCTTCAGATCAATGTCAGCGCCAAAAAAGACATCACTCTGGAGAAAGGGCTTTTCAGTAAACGCGCCGGTTTCTTTGAAGAGGTTTTCAGCGTGCGGCCTGTGATCAGGCAGCGTGAGTTCTAGACGTCCTGAATGGGGAAGGAGAGGATAATATGGCAGCAGAGACTATGAATTACAGGAATCCGGAATATTATATCAACAGAGAGCTGAGCTGGATCGAATTTGACAGACGTTGCCTCAGCGAAGCCAGAAATAAGGAAAACCCTTTATTTGAGCGGCTCAAATTCCTTAGTATCACGGCATCCAACCTCGATGAATTCTTCCAGGTAAGAGTTGCCTCCCTGCAGGACATGGTCCAGGCAGGCTATAAGAAAAAGGATATTGCGGGACTTTCAGCTTCTGAGCAGCTTAGCGCAGTGCTTTCCGCGGCGCAGACCTTTATGCAGCAGCAGTACTGGACACTGAACAGACAGATCATCCCGGATCTGGAAGCTCAGGGTCTTGTCATGGTCCGCGATCTCGATACACTGGGAAAGGGAGACCTCAGGTTTATCGAGGAATACTTCAATACGAACGTTTTTCCCGTGCTCACACCCATGGCGGTGGACAGCTCGAGACCTTTCCCGCTCATCAGGAACAAGAGCCTTAATATCGGCGCTCTTCTGACAAGAAAAGAGACTTCTTCCCCGGGTATTCTCAATACCGGCAAGAAGTCTAAAAAGTCAGGCAAATCGGACAAATCAGATAAATCGGATAAAATGAAATATGAATTTGCGACTGTGCAGGTTCCCGGCGTTTTGCCCAGGATCCTGCTCCTTCCCGGCACGGAAGAGACCGGCAGAAGGCTCGTCCTTTTAGAGGATGTGATCCGCAGATTCCTGCCCAGATTGTTCGTCAACTATGAAGTGAAGTGTTCCTCTCCCTACAGGATCCTTCGCAGCGCGGACCTCGACATCGCTGAGGATGAAGCTGAAGACCTCCTCAAAGAGATCAAAAAGCAGCTCAAGAAGCGCCAGCGCGGAGACGCCATCCGTCTTGAAGTGGAAAAGGGGATCGACGGGCAGCTGAGTGAACTGCTGATGAATGAGCTTAAGCTGGACAAATCGTTTTTCTTCGAGATCGACGGTCCTCTGGACCTGACTTATCTGATGAAAGCTTACGGGATCGACGGGTTCGACGATCTGAGAGAACACCGCTACGCCAAGCCGCAGCCCGTTCCGGAATTTCCTGCCGGTTCTGATCTGTTTGAACAGATCCACAAGGGCGATGTGTTCCTGCATCATCCTTATGAGACATTTGACCCTGTCGTCAAATTTGTCGCCGCCGCAGCGGTTGACCCGGACGTGCTCGCGATCAAGCAGACGCTTTACCGTGTCAGCGGCAATTCTCCGATCATCGCGGCTCTTGCCCGCGCGGCAGAGAACGGCAAACAGGTTACAGTGCTGGTGGAACTCAAGGCCCGTTTTGACGAGGAGAACAATATTGTATGGGCAAATGAGCTTGAAAAAGCAGGCTGCCATGTAATCTACGGCCTCCAGAACCTCAAGACGCACAGTAAGATCACCCTTGTCGTGCGAAGAGAAGAGGACGGGATCCGCAGATATGTTCACCTTGGAACAGGCAACTACAATGATTCCACGGCTAAGCTGTATACCGATGTGGGACTGATGACCTGCAGCGATCCGATCGGAGAAGACGCTACAGCTGTCTTCAACATGCTTTCCGGCTATTCAGAGCCGCGCTTCTGGAATAAGCTCAGCCTGGCGCCGCTCTGGCTCAAGAAGAGATTCATTCACCTGATCAGCAGGGAGGAGAGACATGCACAGAACGGCGAGTCCGCAAGGATCATTGCCAAGATGAATTCGCTGTGTGATCCGGATATCATGGAGGCGCTTTACAAGGCCAGCTGCTCCGGCGTAAAGATCGAACTGATCGTGCGCGGCATCTGCTGTATCAGGCCCGGTGTCCCCGGTATCAGCGAAAATATCTCGGTGCGCTCTATTGTCGGCAATTTCCTCGAGCACAGCAGGATTTACTATTTTGAAAACGGAGGATCGCCGGAGATCTATGCTGCAAGCGCAGACTGGATGCCCAGAAACCTTGACCGCCGCGTTGAGATCATGTTCCCTCTTGAGGACAGCGGGATCCGAGAGAAGGCGCTGCACATCCTGCAGCTGGAACTTGAAGACACTGTAAAGGCACATATCATGCGACCGGACGGCACATACGACCGCGTCGACAGAAGGGGCAAGGAACTGATCAATTCACAGCTTATTTTCTGTGAGGAAGCGGTCAAAGAAGCCAAGACGCTTATGACAGACAGAGATAACCGGACCTTTATCCCGAAGGAACCGGTAAGGGCAGAAGAGGAGTGAACCGGGGTAAAACCTTTGGCCTGAGTTCTTAACATTTACATGTGTTTATGGTATTCTGATTATATATATGAGCACCAATCAAACAACGCATCTATGGTGCGGCACTGC
>CADCOP010000107.1 GCA_902803065.1 uncultured Lachnospiraceae bacterium
CCTCTGTTAATATGTACAATACCGGACCGCTCTGTGTCAACACCGCAGAGACAGATCGTACTTCTGCTTACTCTGCAGGTCCTTCTCCTGTTTCCTGTCTGCCGGTTTCCACTTCAGCCATCTCCACCAGATTTTCAAACCTGCCAAACGGTTTTTTACAGTTACGATGACATGCATTTTCATCATCTGCCTGAAAAATCAAGGTTCTTCTTTAAATGAGTATGGTATAGTTGATAGTGTACTAAAAAAAGAAAGAGGTTCACGCTATGAAGTATCCTTACATGACACTGCCGGATGAAACTGAGATAACCCATGGTGACATGCGGGACGATGGAACTGTGCTCGTATATATTGAAACACCTGTAGATGGCGGCTTTAGCAGTGCTTACTGTGTCCTTCCGTCATATGAATGTAGCCGGATTCAGGGGATATACAAAGGATGAGATTTCCCGATTTGATATGTTGCTGCATAATAACCCATCTGATCATTGAACTTGCCCGGGCAGGAGGATTTGATAATGCCACAGCTGTTTAAATTTGGCAATTATGTCGTCTACTTCTGGTCTAATGAAAATACACCTGTCGAACCAGTACACGTACATATCAATGAAAAGCGCCCTGTCCGAAACGGAACCAAAATATGGATAACCCGCAGCGGCCATACAGTGGTAGATAATAATGCTTCCAAAATTCCAGATGCAAAACTGCGTATGCTTTGTCGATATGTCGAAGCCAATGTCGATGAAGTCATCGAAGAATGGGAGTAACACTTTGGAGAAGCCAGATTCTATTGCTGATGTAACAGATATTTTAAAAGAGCCCGGAGCTTTCCAGCTCCTGGGCTCTTTTCATGTCGACGTCACTATGATCCCTTCAATGCGAATTTCACAGAAAAATGAGTAGTCATCATCAGCAGTCGATCTGCCTGATCAGCAGTGCTGCCTAAGTTCCCACACCCGGCAGTTCTGCCAGCTTCACTTGGTGGGATGTGCATCCAGGACGATGATATCATCCATGCTCACTCCGAGTATTACAGAGAGGATCACGAGGTTGTCAATGGAAGGCAATGAGGTTCCGTGAAGCCACTTGTAGATGGCCTGCGGCGTTGTAAAGCCGAACTGCATCTGCAGGTCTCTCACGGATAATCCTTTCCGGAGCATGAGCTCATCGATGTGGTGTCCTGTTTTTTCGGAATTGATGTACGGAATCTTTTTCATAGTGTACCTCCTTTACCGGCGGGCCGGCACAGGGGCGCACCGGTCAGACTGCCTTGAAATGTGATCGTTTCTGTTCCTTCCCGCAGGGCACGATCCAGTCCCTTTCCCCTTTCAGGAGAAGGAACGAGTGTGCCCCGCTGCGGATATGCTTCCTCATACGTACGGTCTCCTTATACCCGTTGAAACAACGTAAAAACGCCGCCTGTCCCGGGGTATACCCGTCGAAGCAACATAAAAACGCCGCCTGTCCCAGGGACAAGCGGCGCTCTCAGTTTAATCACTGTGATCGGTCTGATCAGTCCGGAAAAGGCGAATCCTCCCCCGGTATCAGATTTCCACTTGGTCCGGCGTATTTGGAGCATAGTTCATAAACACCCGCAGCTTTACCCGCCGCAGGCAGAATCGTCCCCCTGTTATCATATGGACGACGTAGGTTTTTCATACTGTATGTCAGTATCTTTCCCATGCTTTTTCCTTTCCGGACCACTATTTTCGGCCTCTGATTCATGCGCAGGCTGCAGTTCTGCTTTTTACCTGCAAAAGATAATTTACCACATTTCAGCTCAAAAGTCATTATACTCACGGTATAAAATTGATTTGTTGGCGGAAAAATGAGCAAGCCCTGTCAATAAATTGACAATAGGCATATCTCCGCTTTATAATTGGTTTATCAGGAATATTTTTGCCCGATTTTCAATATTGATACTGATTTACCACATCAATTAGTTTCATTAAGAAGAAAGGAACAGGTGACGGAATGGCAACAGAACTCGGAAGAAGAGATTTTTTGAAAGCGGCCGCCGCCGGCGCTGCGGGTGCAGCGATGGCTGGTTTCCTCGGGAGCACAGCGCTCGGGCAGGAGGCAGAAGCGGAAGCTGCTGATTTTAAGGGAAAAAAGAAATTCGCAGGCATTGGCTGCGTGCGGAACGTGACTGACGACATCTACTATGTCGGCGCAAGTGAAAAACGGACGCAGCTGTTTGAAAATGTGTATCCGATCCCCAGGGGTGTCGCTTATAATTCCTACATCCTTCTGGATGAAAAGACGGTCCTGTTTGATACCGTAGACCGTTCCGTGACCGGACAGTTCTTTGAAAATGTGCTGGGTGTTCTGGAGGACCGTCCGCTCGACTATCTGGTCGTCAACCACATGGAACCGGACCACAGCTCAGCCATCTCCGAAGTACTCGTGCGTTATCCGGAAGCGAAGGTCGTTCTGACAGCCGCGGCTGCAGCGATCCTGAACCAGTTCTTCTCCTGTGACATCTCCGACAGATCCATCATCGTAGGCGAGGGAGATACGCTCAGTACCGGAAAGCATACGCTTACCTTCGTCATGGCGCCCATGGTCCACTGGCCGGAAGTCATGATGACCTATGACGATGTATCCGGCGCTCTCTTCTGCGCGGACGCATTCGGCAGCTTCGGCGCACTGAACGGCAACCTGTTCGCGGATGAAGTCCCGTTTGAAACGGAATGGCTTGCGGACGCAAGAAGATACTACTGCAACATCGTTGGAAAATACGGCCAGAATGTGCAGGATGTACTTGCCAAGGCAACAACGGTCGACATTAAGATGCTCTGTCCCACCCACGGACCGGTATGGCGCGAGAACCTGGGATGGATCATTGACAAATATGACAAGTGGAGCAGCTATACTCCGGAAGATCAGGCTGTCATGGTCGTCTACGGTTCGGTATACGGCGGAACAGAAAGCGCAGCGAACATGGTTGCGGCAGAGCTCTCCCGTGCAGGCATCGCCAACGTATCCGTTTACGATGTGTCAAAAACCCATGTCAGCGAACTGATCGGAGAAGCCTTCCGCTGCAGCCACATCGTCCTGGCATCCATCACCTACAACATGGGAATCTTCACTCCCATGAAGAACTTCCTGCTTGACCTCGAGGCTCACAACCTTCAGAACCGCACCTTCGCCCTCATCGAGAACGGCAGCTGGTCGCCGGCAGCGGCAGGCCTCATGAAGGAGATCCTGGACCGCCTGACAGGCACACGTTACGCATGCGATCCCGTAACCTTCAAGTCCTCACCGGACGCAGGCACCCGCGAAGCACTCGCTGGCCTGGCAGAAG
>CADCOP010000108.1 GCA_902803065.1 uncultured Lachnospiraceae bacterium
GCAGCGGCTGTCAGTTCTCCTCTGGCAGCGTACACAAACGCGCAGCAGGCAACGGCTCCGGCTCTCTGCTGATTCATATGCGCCGGCGCGAATACATACGGGATCCTCAGGGCTTCCCGGATCTTATCCCGGAAGACGGTCGTCCCGTCACCAAGCAGAAACGCCTGCTCCCCGCGCTCATTCAGACGGCTCATCAGTTCCTCCACTGAAAGGGCGTCCTGCCCCATGACCGCCGTGATTTTTTCTCCG
Organism: uncultured Lachnospiraceae bacterium; assembly: GCA_902803065.1. Lineage (GTDB taxonomy): Bacteria > Bacillota > Clostridia > Lachnospirales > Lachnospiraceae > Merdiplasma. The sequence continues at coordinate 250 of CADCOP010000108.1, forward strand.
TCAAACCTGTAGATTCCGGTATACACCTGCTCCCGGCGGGCATCCATCATCGGAACGATCAGCCCCTGCATTCCCCAGGCATTGTATGCCATGGCCTCGAGCGTGGGAACGCTGATCAGCGGTTTATTCAGCGCCAGACCGATTCCCTTTGCCGTAGCGGCACCGATCCTCAGTCCTGTGAATGAACCCGGACCGGCGGCGGCCGCAACTGCGTCAATGCTCTCCCGATCCAGCTGAGCCATCCGGAAGATCTCATCGATCATGGGAAGCAATGTCTGTGAATGTGTCTTCTTATTATTCACGGAATATTCCGCGATCAGTTTTCCTTCTTCTGCGATAGCCGCAGAGGCAGTCATGCCGGAACTGTCGATGGCAAGTATCTTCAATTGACCTCACTGTTCCTTTCCTATCGTTATTTTTCGATAATCAAAACCCTTCAGAAGGTTTTTCTCGATCTGGATACGTATCGCGCCGGAGGGAATGATCTCCCCGATCAGGTCCGCCCACTCGATCAGGCAGACTCCTTCTCCGTAAAAGTAATCGTCGCTTCCGATCTCTTCCATCTCTTCAGGCTCAGCGATCCTGTATACATCAAAATGATACAATGGAATCCTTCCATCCTCATAGATCTGCAGAATGGTAAATGTCGGGCTGCTGACAGGTTCGGAAACTCCCAGCCCGGCTGCAAAGCCTTTGGTGAACACTGTCTTTCCGACACCAAGATCTCCGATCAGTGTATATATTTCTCCTGCCCGCGCGTTCATGCCCATCTCATATCCAATGTCATATGTCTCGCGCTCGCTTCTTGTCTCTCTGACCATAACGGGTGCCTTTCTTCAGTTCTTTTCGTCCCATGGAAACGGGAACGGATTCTTTTCATCTTTCAGAAAATGCATCAGCATATATCCGCACATCAGTGCCAGCGGCCCTTTCTGAAGGATCTGCCTTACCTGTTCCCTGTCGGCGATCACCACTTCAACATCTTCGGTTCCCTCGAGTCCTGCCGCGGAGATATCTCCTTCCGCTATTCCGAAGACGACGCAGCACCTCTCATCCGACATCCCGTCTGATGTGAACATGGCCTGTTCATACATCGGATCTGCAGGAATGATCTTAAGGTCCAGTCCGGTCTCCTCTTTCATCTCACGGACCGCCGCCGTATGGTAATCCTCTCCCCGTTCCACAAGTCCTGCCGGGAATTCATACACACGCTTTGCGACAGGATAACGGTACTGGCGGATCAGGACCACTTTGTCCTTCTTTTCTCCGCAGAGCGCGTAGATCATGACTCCATCGGGGCTCCGCCCGGGATCCTTCATGTACAGATGCTCTGTCTCCTCTGCCCTGGAAGCCATATAATACGGGAACACGGCCCCGGCCCTGGTCTCGGCTTCCATCTCAAAATAGTTCAGGAATTGATTGCGTGTTATCTGCTTTATACTTCTTACCTTTGTCATATAATCACCTGCGTATCCATGGCAGACTTTTTAAATGTTCACATGTCCGGCCGGCGGAAATATATATCTCCCGGCTGGACATGTGAGCAGAATCAGTTTCTATTCATCCAGGATCATGGTGAGCGAGATCCGCTTCCTCTGCTGATCAACACTGAGGACTTTGACCTCAACCACATCTCCGACGCTGACTACATCCAGGGGATGTTTGACAAACCCGTTCTTTTTCAGCTTTGATATGTGAACGAGACCATCCTGGTGAACTCCGATATCCACAAATACGCCAAAATCGATCACGTTGCGGACCGTTCCCTTCAGGATCATTCCCGGCTGCAGGTCCTTCATATCCATAACATCGCTGCGAAGCACCGGCCGGGGCATCTCCTCCCTGGGGTCTCTTCCGGGCTTTTCCAGTTCATTAATGATATCCTTCAGAGTGATCTCTCCAATTCCGAGAGCCTCCGCCATTTTTGACAGATCCTTTTTCCGGGCTGCAGCTCCAAGCCCGCCAAGGCGCCCTGCCGCAATGTCATCTGTCGTGAACCCGAGTTCTTTTAAAAGTTCTTCCGCTGCCTGGTATGATTCAGGATGTACCGCGGTCGCGTCCAGCGGCTGCCCTCCTCCGCGGATCCGCAGGAATCCGGCGCATTGTTCAAATGCCTTCGGGCCAAGTTTGGACACCTTCAGCAGATCCCTGCGGCTTGTAAACCTTCCGTTCGCTTCCCTCCAGGCTACCACATTCTTCGCAACGGTTCTGGAAAGCCCCGCGATATACGAAAGAAGTGATACGGATGCTGTATTCAGATCCACGCCTACGCTGTTGACGCAGTCTTCCACCACGCCCTGGAGCGCTTCCTCAAGCTTCTTCTGATTCATGTCATGCTGATACTGTCCGACGCCGATCGATTTCGGATCGATCTTGACAAGCTCAGCGAGAGGATCCTGAAGCCTGCGCGCTATGGACGCGGCGCTCCTCTGACCCACGTCAAAATTGGGAAACTCTTCCGTTGCGAGCTCGCTTGCCGAATAGACCGACGCGCCGGCCTCACTGACTATGACATACTGCACCTTCTCCGGAATCTCCTTCAGGAGTTCAGCAATGAACTGCTCTGATTCCCTGGAAGCTGTTCCGTTTCCGACAGAGATCAGGGATACGTGATATTTTGCGATCAGCTCCTTCAGCTTTCTTTTTGCGGCTTCGATCTTCGCCGGAGTCGTCGGCGCTGTAGGATAAATGACCGCTGTGTCCAGAACCTTTCCCGTCTCATCAACAACAGCCAGTTTGCACCCTGTGCGGAAGGCCGGATCCCAGCCAAGCACGATACGCCCCTGGATCGGCGGCGCCATCAGAAGCTGGCGGAGATTTTTGCCGAACACCTGAATGGCTCCATCCTCTGCCTTCTCGGTCAGCATATTCCGGATCTCCCGCTCGATTGCGGGGGCGATCAGGCGCTTGTATGCGTCCCGGATACACTCCAGGAGGATCGGCGATGTGTTCGGGTTCTCCCTGCGTATGATCCGTGAATCCAGATATGCGTAGATTTTGTCCTCCGGCGCCTTTACGGAAACAGTCAGGGCTTTTTCTTTCTCACCGCGGTTGAGCGCCAGCACCCTGTGTCCTGCGATCCTGCGTACTTCTTCCTCAAAGGAAAAATACATTTCGTACACAGAGTTTTCCTCCGCATTTTTTGCTTCTGAAGTGATGATTCCTTCGCGCAGCGTCAGCTCCCGGATCCGCTCCCTGTAGACCGGCTCGTCCGAGATCAGCTCCGCAGTGATATCCATAGCCCCCTGAATGGCATCCTGAACTGTGAGAACACCTTTCTCTTCTGATAAAAAAGCTTCCGCTTCCTTCTCCATGGGCACGTTCGTCCTCTGGAGAATCAATATATTTGCCAGGTTTTCCAGACCCTTTTCCCTGGCGATCATGGCCCTTGTTCTGCGTTTCTGTTTATATGGCCGGTACAGATCCTCCAGCGAGACCAGTGTCTGAGCCTCCGCGATCTGCCTGCGCAGTGCGTCAGTCATCTTACCCTGCTCCTCGATGGCGGATATGATCTGCTCTCTTCGCTCCTGGAGCCCTCTCAGATAGGAAAGACGCACGCCCAGTTTTCTGAGGACTTCATCGTCCAGCGAACCCGTTGCTTCTTTTCGGTACCTGGCGATGAACGGAATGGTACATCCCTCATCGATCAGACGGACCGCAGCTTCTGCCTGCGCTTCCCTTATGTTCAGTTCTTCCGCAAGAGCTTTATTGATGTTCATATATGCTGTTTTTCTCCTGTATTACGTTTAAAACCCCCCTGATGGGCCTTCACTTTCTTACTCAAGAGAGTATACCCGATTGAGCGGCCTGCGACAAGGAATTTCTTGTTTTTCAGATTCTGCTGTGATATTATCTAGTATACATTTTATGAAAGGTCTCTTATTTATGGAAGAACAGAATACCGAAATGCAGTACGAGAAAGCGCTGAATTCTTCCCGCATGTTTTCTGCTGCGGCCATGATTCTCTCGATCATTTCTCTGTTAACCTGCATGTTCATTTTCATATCCGTTCCTCTGGCTGCTGCTGCCATCATTTTCGCGCTGCTCTCCAGAGGATGTGTGAAGAGGTCGCGGCAGGCACGCTCGGCTACACAGTTTGCCATTGCCGCCATGATCATTTCCGTCTGCATCACAGGTTATTCCTTCTACGTCGTGCTGACACGTCCGTACTACAGAAAACAGTTCGAACAGATCCTCCGTTATTATATGAATCAGTATGAAGCAATCACTGAGGATATTTCTGATCCTTACGGCACATATTACGGCGGCAGTCAGGAAAATGAGCCTGTCCCATCCGACGGTTATGTCAGTGAGATGCCCGAAGGAGGTGACTACATCTGATGATGACTATCGGCGAATACAAATCCGGAGCAAGAGCCATGCTTCTGGGCAATTATTCCGTATGCATCGCAGCTATCCTGCTTGGCGAAGCCATCAGCGCCGTCGCTTCCATGGTCTTTCTCAATCCCGGACGCGGAAATTTCGGAAGCATGATCTACCTCATCAGTTCGCTGATCATTCTTCTTCTGACCGGTGTGCTCCACGCAGGTTATAAAACCATGTACCTTCACATAGCGCGAAAGCAGGATGCGGCTGTCACAGACATCTTTTTCTGTTTTAAAAACCATGCTGACCGGGCGCTTTCCGTACTTGCCCTGCTGATCGTGATCAGCTTTATCTGCTCTCTTCCGTTTCTCGCTCTGCTGTATTTCATATCAGGAATGAGGATCACCAGGGAACTCTCGATCATGATCCCTCTGGCAGTACCAGGGAGAACACTGCTCATCCTGGCAGCATGGGCCTGCTTTCTTGTTTTTGTGAACATACGGTTCGTCCTTGTTTTTTACATCTACGCAGATGATCCTTATCAGGGCACGATGTTTTATCTCTCCGAGAGTCAGAAGCTCATGCAGGGAAACATGCTCCGCTTCTTAAAGCTGCAGCTGTCCTTCCTGGGTTACGCGCTTCTGTGCCTCCTCACATTCGGTATCGGCCTGCTGTGGCTGATCCCGTACATTCATGTTTCGAACGCGGGGTTTTACGATACGGTTCTGAAAAGCCGTGTTTCTGATTCGTTTGAAGAAAGCACACTCAGTTGACCGGCTATGCAGGCGATGGGAGGCGTACGGCATATAAAAATCCCGGGCGGTTATTCTCCGCCCAGGATCTTTACATGCTGTACGCCTTCTTTTTTTTCTATCAGTTCGATCATTTCGGCTACATCCGCCGTGATCGGGAGGACATCCACGCTGATCGTTGTAGATGCTGTTCCATTGATTGGTATGCTCTGATGGATCGTCAGTATATTGGCCCTGTGATCCGCAACGATCTTCAGCACATCGGACAGCAGCCCCGGCTGATCATTCATCTGAATAACAAATGTGATCGTTTTCCCTCTTACATTCTGATGAAACGGAAATATATCATCCTTGTATTTGTAAAATGAGCTTCGGCTGATTCCCATCATATCGGATGCCTCCTGGACGGAGGCTGCTTTTTTTGTATCGATCAGCCGTTTTGCTTCCACTACTTTCAGGAGTACTTCAGGCACCGCCTTTTTCCTCACAATAAAATACTGGCTCTCATCTCCCATAGTCTTTCTCTCCTGCTCTTCACGTTCTTAAGGGAAACAAACGCTCAGAATTTTCTTCCGCCTCCGCCGAAGGAATGTCCGCCGGAACCGATGTGGATCGTACTTCCGCCGCCATGACCTCCACCACCGCCCGATGACGGCTGGGGACGGGGTATGTGCCTTGTGTGGACGAATCTGTTTACCAGCACATCCTGTTTTTTACTCAGCTTCAGTTTCGAATTCGTGCGGAAATTATAAGCATATCCGCCCAGTTTCATCTTGTAGCGTCCGTTCACGCCTCCAAACAGGCCCAATCCTGCCAGAAGGCCAACCGCGCCGGACAGGATGCCTTCCATGAAAGTCACCTGCTTTGGTCCTTCATAGACGACGGTTTCGCCTGTCGACTCATTATATGTATAATGATTGGACGGAATGCCGTTATCGTAGCACTGCTTTACGCCCCTGAGCATAGCGGTCATCGTGCCCGCATAATCCTGGTTCGTGATCTTCGCGTACGCACTGTCAAGAATACTGTCTATGCGGCTGTCGGTAAGATAATGGATCGCTTCCCCGGAAGTAGCAATATAGATCTCACGGTTATCCATGTCGATCAGGCACACGACGCCATCATCGGAAGAAGCGTTTTCAAGATAATAATCCTCAGCCCAGGTCCGGGCGCTCTTCCCGTCCGTATCATCTGTCGTCACGGCGAGAATATCCCAGCCCGCAGCGCTGCTCACTTCCCCTGCCAGCTGCCGGGCCGACTGAAGCTGTTCCGCGTTCAGAAGCCCCGCAAGATCCTCCACAGAAGACACGGCGGCCTCTGCGCGGGCCGGCAGGAGCAGGATGCAAAGAAGCAATAATCCCAGAATATGTCTTACATTTCGAATCATATCTGCCCCTCTCACTTATCAGTTTCCGGGTACAGCGTACATTCCCGCTGGCGCAGGAACACTGTACTAGATAAAGTAAAAACCTGTGGCGGCAGCTGCTGCCGCGGCAGCTCCCAGTCCGAGACACCAGAGAGCGAGCTTAGAGTAATCCACGGGCAGAATACCGCACACGTTTCCCGTCTGTCCATTCAGCGCGTAATAGTACATCTTCCCGTTTCCTGCTCTGTACGTCAGGACCCAGACAGGAAGAAGCACATACTGCCAGTGTTCGTTTTTCATTCTGTAGTCATTGCGGAACATGCGCACTCCCGTGTAGCCGCTCATGGTATCACGGATCATTGTTTCGCTGTACTCGCGGATATTTCCGCGCAGCTTCTCCTGAAACTGCTCCTTCTCCATGTCACGTTTTTCCGCAAGGAATCCCGACAGATACCCCATTGTAAACGGCTTCATATCGCTCAGGTCAAAGGGCTGCACATTCTCGACCAGCGCGCGGTCGCTCTTGCTCAGCGCGTTCTCGGTGATGTTTCCTATCGCCGTCTGGCCTTCGCGGAAGATGCGGAACGTGCTTGTCTCCGTATACTCCGTATCACCTGCTCTCCAGATGCGGATCTTTTTTGCTTCCGCCTCAACATCCGCATCCATCTGAGCGTCATATACCCAGTAGGGATAGTAAACGCCGCTCAGCTTTTCCACCTGGCTGTCATCATAGAACGCTCTGGGAACAAATTTCTTTTTCCGGACGTATTCTCTGAACTTCTCCTCCGCCGCTTTTCTGTCGATCTGAAACGGGATGATCTTGTCAGGAAGGTAGTCACCTGATATGCGTCCTTCCAGGACCACCGGATTATGGCAGTAATAACAGAATGTTGCCGCCGTCGTCTCATCCGTCACGACTTCAGCTCCGCAGCTGGGGCAGCTGTAGACTACAGCTCTCCCGCTCCCGCCCGGGGCCGTCTGCGCGGTATTTTCTTCTGTCCCGCCCTGGTCCGCAGCATAGCTTGCCTGAGCTTCCTCTTCCGGTACTTCCTGCTCCGAGGCATGCGCCGGATTCATTTCCTCCAGCTCCTCCTGCGTAAGGACAGATTCGCAGAACGGACACTTGTATTTCTGAATGGATGGTTCAAACACCAGCTCGCCGCCGCAGTTGGGGCATTTCCAGGTAATCGCAGCCATCACATATACCTCCTGCCGAAACAGCCCGGGACGCTCTCGCATCCACAGGCTGCATAATTACAGATGATTCTCCACCTGAGGGTTATGGTCTCGGGCTTCCGCATTCTGAGCAGAATTTGCCGGTATTCTCGGTCCCGCATTTTCCGCAGGTCCACACTCCCGGCTGCGGCTTCGGTTTTCCGCACTCCGAGCAGAACTTACCGGTATTCACAGTGCCGCACTCACATGTCCAGCTGCCTGCCTGCGGTGCCTGCTGCTGAGCTGCCGTCTGCTGCTGAGCTGCC
>CADCOP010000109.1 GCA_902803065.1 uncultured Lachnospiraceae bacterium
CCAGAAAGACTTTTTTGGAAACCAGGTCCTTACGGATATCAACCTTTCTCTGAAAGAGGGAGAAGTGATCGGACTTGTCGGTGAAAACGGTGCCGGCAAATCGACGCTGATGAGAATCCTCTTCGGCGCGGATATGATCCGTGAGACCGGCGGTTACGGCGGCAAGGTTCTGCTGAATGGGGAAGAGGTTCAATTTAAATCGCCTTTTGACGCGATCGCCGCCGGCATCGGCATGGTGCATCAGGAGTTTTCACTGATTCCGGGATTTACCACTACGGAAAATATCCTTTTAAACAGGGAACCAACCAGGAAAAATCTGATCTCCGATATCTTCGGGGATCGTCTGAATACATTAAATCGTTCAGAGATGGACGAGCGCGCTGCAAAAGCCATCGAAATGATGGGCGTGAACATTAACCGGAAAATGCTGATCAGCGATATGCCGGTCGGACACAAGCAGTTTACGGAGATCGCCCGCGAGCTTTCCAAGGACCAGTTAAAGCTCCTGATCCTGGATGAGCCGACGGCTGTACTGACGGAGAAGGAGGCGGAAGCGCTCCTTGAGTCGATCCGCGGTATGGCAAAGCGCGGGATCGCCGTCATCTTTATTACACACCGACTTCAGGAGATCCTTTCTGTCTGCGACCGCGTTGTGGTCATGCGCGACGGCTATGTCGTGAATGAAGCCGCTGCGGCAGAGACGAATGTTTCCGAGATCACCCGCTGGATGGTCGGCCGCGAGATCAGCAGCAAGTCGGGCGGTGCGGCACCTCGTGATACAGAGGACGCTAAAACGATCCTGAAGATCGAGAAGCTCTGGGTCGATATGCCCGGCGAGACGGTCCGCAATGTCAATCTGGAAGTAAAGGAAGGCGAGATCCTTGGTATCGGCGGCCTCGCCGGACAGGGAAAGCTGGGCATTCCGAATGGTATCATGGGCCTGTACCAGGCCGGCGGAAAGGTCACCTTCGAAGGAAAGGAGATCCCGCTCAATTCACCGCGCAAATGCCTTGATTCTTCCTTCGCGTTCGTGTCGGAGGACCGCCGCGGCGTGGGACTTCTGCTCGATGAGTCGCTGGAGTGGAACATTGCGTTCCCGTCCATGCAGATCCAGAACCGGTTCCTGAAGAACTATCTGGGCGGCCTGGTCAAGTGGCGCGATGAGAAAGCGATCAAGGAGATCACTGACAAATATATTGAGGAACTTGCGATCAAATGCACAAGTTCCAAGCAGAAGGCAAGGGAGCTTTCCGGCGGAAACCAGCAGAAGGTCTGCCTGGCAAAAGCATTTGCCCTGGAACCGAGACTCCTGTTCGTATCAGAACCGACCCGCGGCATTGATGTCGGCGCGAAGGCTCTGGTGCTGGAGGCGCTGAAGCGTTTCAACCGTGAGAGCGGCGTTACGATCGTGATCGTCTCCTCAGAACTGGAAGAACTGCGTATGAGCTGTGACAGGATCGCCATTGTCTCCGGAGGAAAGATCGCCGGTATCATGCCGGCATCCGCATCCAGTGAGGATCTGGGCGCCCTGATGCTCAGCCAGGTCATATAAGGAGGATCGGATGAACGAAAATACATTGAAAAAAGAAAAGGGACAGCTGGGCAAGCTGATCGAGAATTTCGGACTGCCCAGACTGATCATTGCGTTATTCCTGGTCCTGCTGCTGATCCTCGCTCCGATCGTGGGAGCGGACTTCTGGACGCAGATCTCGAATATCATTGCGCGTTTTTCCTGGAACGGAGTGCTGGTGCTTGCCATGGTTCCCATGGTCCACTCCGGCTGCGGCCTGAACTTCGGTCTGCCGCTGGGCATCATCTCCGGGCTCCTGGGCGCTACGCTTTCCATTGAGTTCGGATTCACGGGAGCCATCTCCTTTGTGATGGCTATCCTGCTTGCCACGCCCTTTGCGCTCGTCTTCGGAACGCTGTACGGCTGGCTCCTGAACAAGATCAAGGGCGGAGAGATGATGATCGCCACCTACGTCGGTTTCTCCTCCGTATCCATGATGTGCATGATGTGGCTGATCCTGCCCTACAAGAGCCCGAACATGGTCTGGGGTCTGGCGGGAAAAGGCCTTCGTACGACCATCTCCCTGGAAGGATATTACAGCCAGGTGCTGGCAAACTTCCTCCAGATCAAGATCGGAAATCTGGTCATACCTACGGGAACACTTCTGTTCTTCGCGGTGCTGGCGCTTGCGATCTGGGCATTCCTTCACACCAAGACCGGTACGGCTATGACGGCCGTAGGTTCCAACCCGGTCTTTGCCCGCGCGGCAGGCATCAATGTGGATAAGATCCGTCTTCTTTCCGTAGTCATGTCCACATGGCTTGCAGCCATCGGTATTCTGGTGTACGAGCAGGGCTTTGGCTTCGTACAGCTTTACATGGCTCCGTTCTACATGGCACTTCCGGCGGTATCCGCGATCCTGATCGGCGGAGCCTCGGTCAACAAGGCATCGATCATGAACGTGGTCATCGGAACGATCCTGTTCCAGGGTATCGTGACCATGACGCCGACCGTTATGAACAACATGATTCACATGGATATGAGTGAAGTCATTCGTATCATTGCTTCCAACGGTATGATCCTCTATGCACTGACGAGGAAGATGAAGGAGGGAGCGAAATGAGTAAGAATCTGAAGAATGGCAATATCGGCGCCTTTATGCGCAGGGCCTCCGTGCCGCTTATGTTTATCATCATCTGCGCATTCTGTATCCCGATCTCCGGACTCTCACCGAGCTATCTGGTCAATGAGATCGTCACGCGTATGGGCAGGAATGCTTTCCTGATCCTCTCGCTCCTGATCCCGATCATGGCCGGCATGGGACTGAACTTCGGTATGACGCTGGGCGCGATGGCCGGAGAGATCGGCCTGATCCTCGTGTCTGACTGGCAGATCATCGGAATCCCCGGCATGGTGCTGGCAATGATCATCTCGATCCCCATCTCCATGCTGCTCGGCCTGTTCTGCGGAAAGATCCTGAACATGGCAAAAGGCCGTGAGATGATCACCAGCTACATTATCAGTTACTTTATGAACGGTGCTTATCAGCTGGTCGTTCTGTACATGATGGGATCCATCATCCCGATCAAGCACACGAACATCAAGCTGCCCAGAGGCTACGGCATCCGCAACACGGTCAGTCTTCTGACCATGCGCCAGAAGCTTGACAACCTGATCCCGCTGACGATCAAAGGCGTCAAGATCCCGGTCATGACCTTCATCGTCATCGGCGTGCTGTGCCTGTTTATCATCTGGTTCCGCAGGACAAAACTCGGACAGGACATGCGCGCGGTCGGACAGGATATGGCAGTGGCCAGGGACGCCGGCATCAATGTCGAGCGCACCAGGATCATCTCCATCATGATGTCCACGGTGCTTGCAGGCATCGGTATGATCATCTACCTGCAGAACATGGGAAATATCGCAACTTACAGTTCCCATTCGCAGATCGGTATGTTCTGTATCGCGGCCCTGCTGGTCGGCGGCGCGTCCGTTGAGAAGGCGTCCATCGGAAATGTATTCCTGGGCGTTATCCTGTTCCATCTGATGTTCATCGTAGCGCCGAAGGCAGGCGCCTACATCACAGGCGACTCCATGATCGGCGAGTATTTCCGCGTGTTCGTATCCTACGCTGTTATCACAGTAGCACTTGTCATGTATGAGACGAACAAGCGCAGAGCAAAGAGCCTGGAAGGCGCGCAGCTGCAGGCAGAACAGGAGGCAGAGGATGAAGTCTAAGAGAAAACTTCTGGTCCGCCTTCTGGCGCTGGCCATCCTGATCGGCGTGGCCGTGACCATGTTCATCATCGGACGCGGACATACCGTCTATTTTGACAACAAGAAGCTCGAGGCTGAGGACGGCACGGTCTACAAACCGTTCTACAGGGTCGAGGTGTACGTCGGCGATGAAAGAGTCGCGAAGCTCGGCGAGGGCGACCGCGGCATGGTCACCGTCATGGGCCAGGATCTGAAGATCACGCTTCACATCACTCCGAAGAAGGATGCGAAGAAGGTCGGAAGCGCGGTCACATTTAAGCTGCCCTACGGCATGGATGGAATCGTATACAACCTTCCCGCCCTCCTTCAGGGCGCTGAAGAGAGCGTATACATGGAAGAGTTCATTCCGACTCCTGTCGAAGAGGATGAAGACGCCGACGTCGTCGTGACCGATGAATTCGCGATGCCTGAGGAAGGCGGAGAGGGCTGATAACCCTGCCGTCCCCGGACAGGAAACACAACGGGCGATACAAAGTAATACAAAGCAATTAAGGGGCTGCCCCATCAAGCAGGAATTCAGTTTATGTTCTCCGGCGCATCCGGTTCTGCAGTACAGATACCTGTGCACAGGGAACAAAGCGGAAGATGCTTGATGCGGCAGCTTTTTTTCAGGTAATGACAGTTGTTTGACGCGGCAACTATTTTCAGGTAATGACAGCTGTCTGAACCGTCTGCGCTTTCAGGGTTAAGACCACGGTTTGCCAGGTCTGACCTGTGCTGTGAGAAAGGATTTTCGTTATGCCAATCGATGTCTACTTTTCATTTATCGCTTATGC
>CADCOP010000110.1 GCA_902803065.1 uncultured Lachnospiraceae bacterium
AGATCTGTGCTTCGCATTCAAGCAGGAACTCAGTAACTCCCGCAAGAACCTTGTCGAGATGATAGTTATAGCAGTGGTCATCTCCGGAGATGACCTTCAGGCGGGCATCCGCAAAATCCTTCAGGATCTCCTGCGATGCCTGCAGCGGTACAGACTCATCCTCATCTCCGTGGATGATCAGAACCGGTCCATTGTACCTTTGCGCTGCTTCGCGGACAGGAAGCATCTGGGCAATGCGGAAATAATCGCCGCAAAGGACCTTTCCGTCCGGGAACACGACTTCATCCGGAATATGCTCCGGATCAAAGGATGCTCCAAGACTGTTCCCCCGAAGCGCATTCTCCGGAATGCAGACAGCAGGAGACATGGGGACGATCGCCTTCAGACGGTCTGAGTTCATTCCTGCCGTGAGGATGGTCGCGAGACCTCCCTGGGAATGGCCCGCCATGTACAGGTTCGTCACGAAATCAAGATGCGAGGCGTAATCGATCACAGTCAGCAGCTCAGAGCACCATTTTGCAACGGTATGCGTGCGGAACGAGCCGCCGCTCTTTCCGTGCCCGTACATCTCAGTCCGCAGAGACGCAAAGCCCGCATCATTCAGAGCAGACGCAAGCCCGGCGATATGCCTTTCTTCCATATGCCCCGTAAATCCATGCACGATAATTACAAGGGGATACTTTCCTGAAGCACTTTCCTTTTCTGGAAAATCAAGTTTCGCGTGAAGCGCGATCCCATCATGATCGATATAGAATTCCTTATTATCCATTGCAGTTTTCCTTGATATTCCCTGTGTACTGCCTGTGTGCATCTGATATCACCAGTGATCCTGTATACAGCTGACAGCGCCAGTGTTCATGTGCAGCAAAGACGCCCGAAGTTTATTCGCTGTCGATGGGCGTCGGCCTGTACTGGTTAAAGAACGAAGAGATGCCGCTGATTCCCAGCTTCTCATAGTCATTTGCGTACACGGAATGCACCACCGCGTTGTCCGTCATTGCCTGGTACATGGTAAAGCCGTCGAGTGCCACGCGGCCTGTGCGCATGAATGTGTCGCCAAACTCTGTCCAGCCTATATTTCCGTCTACGTTGCAGAAGATCGTAAATCCTTCATTCTTGAAGTACTGGTACTTCTCATTGCTGTCCGTATAGGCGCCGACAATACCTATATCCGCGCCAAAGGCGAAGATGATCTTATCCGTCTTTCCGAGGATCGGCTCATTGACGGTTTTCCAGCGTTCATGGTCTGCCGCAAGGTGGGACACATCACAGGTCCCTGCATTCAGATGCCCATACGTATGGCTGGCAAAGGTCCAGCCCTCTGCCTTCATGGCATCGGCAACCGCCTTCGCATCTTTGCAGTCCTGCTCCCAGTCAAAGTCCGGATGCTCCTGCAGCCACTGAATCTGGTCCAGGTCAAGATGCGGATCGTTGATATCCTTGTAATAATTGTTCGTTCTGTATCCGAACACGCCGTTGTATCCGGTCATGGCGACCGTTCCCCTGGCTCCTCTATACGAGAAATCGGGATGCTGCTCGATGAATGTGTCCATACGCGGAACCACGTCATAATCACCTACCGACGTGTTTCCGTTCTCATCCGTGTAGACGCATTTCGGCTTGCCGTTTTCGTCAACGATCATCTTTGTCGCGTAGCCCTGGGTACCGATGCCGTAGGAATGATAGTAGCTCAGATCGTCAATAGAAAGAACGAAGGCCTTTTTATCAGGCGGAAGCATGAGATTATTGTTTTTCTGCACATGAACAACGCCGTTCTCATCCGTCGTCTTAATGCACATGTCATCCAGACTGACCATGACATACCCGGCGTCATACATCTGATTGATCATGGCGTCGAACTCAACCGTTGTAGTCATGGCTGCGTTATTCTGTCTCACGCGGTCTGCCCCTACAAGGTCTGCATTGAATGCTCTGTCGTCGTTGATCAGTGAGTGGAAGAACACATGCGGTATGGTCGTTACATCCACAGCTACGCAGGATGCTTTCGCGCTCTCAAAATCAGCAACCGCGTTCTGTACCTCTTCCGTCTGCTCAACACCGGAAAGAAGAGCGATCGCTCCGTCATAGTCATATCCTGCGGCAAGTGTGCGCGCCTCATTCAGGGCCGCCTGCACATCCGCCTCAGCCTCGGTCCCAGATGCATCTTCACCGCCGGCATTATCTCCTCCGGCCGCATCTCCT
>CADCOP010000111.1 GCA_902803065.1 uncultured Lachnospiraceae bacterium
ATTCGAGATGAATTCCATGGCGATGGACAGCCTCTTGCGCTGACCGCCGGACAGCTTGTCAACAAGAGACCCCTGCACGGGAAGAAGACCGAAGATCTTCATGACTTCATCGACCCGGGCCCGTCTCTCCTTCGCGTCAAAAACGACCGGAAGGCGGATAGCCGCCGCGTCCGTCAGCGTGCGCAGCACCGTGTCATTTCCGCGCATGAGGTCCTGCTGCGGCACAAAGCCGACCTTGTATTTCATTTTCTTATACTCTTTATAGACATTGTCGCCATTCAGGACGATCTCCGCCTTCGCCTTCTCATATCCGTTGACCGCATTCAGGAACGTCGTTTTGCCGGCGCCGGAACCGCCCAGAAGAAGGACCATGCTGCCCGGTTTGATGTACATGTGAATATCCCGGAGCAGATACTGCTTTTTAAAGAAATCGCGGATGCTCCTCTCATTGATGTTCACGGAAAGTCCCTGATCCAGCACCGCAGCGTGCGCCCCGCTGAAAAACTCCGCCTCAGCGCCGGCAAAGTCCTCCAGTTTCCATCTGGGCTGATATTTAGAACTGAGGCCCCAGATGGGAGCTGCGATCCAGTCCAGAAAGATCCAAGGGAATATCCAGAGTTTGGAGCGGCCGAACACATCCGTCAGTCCGACCATAATACGTATCTCATAAATGAGCACCACAAGGCCTGCGACGATCTGCGCCACATCAACAAAAACCCACACAACATTCCCCGCGCTGAGGAACAGATTTACAACCGAGCACAGGCTGCTGATGATCGTAGCAGTGAAAACGACCCTGCCTTCCGCTTCTCTCCCCGCGCATTCCGCCAGAACATACTCGCGGTAATACGGAATAACGGCATGCCAGGGAGTCGCCCCGCATTTTTCAAAAAGCTTCCACATACCCAGCCAGGTCAGGAAATTCGTTAAAATAAAAAAAGAAGATGTCGTTCCGAACAGCAACGTCAGCAGAACATTTACCACAGTTTTCATGGAAACCCCTCTCGTTTGCACTGCGCCGAGTGCGCGCGCCATCATGTGCCTCTTCGAACTTTTTTATTATAGCATCCCGGAGGGGATGGTACAAACAAATCAGGCATATGGCGGATCAGGAGACAATTGATCTCAAAGCTTGATTATTTGGAACGATTTTGGTATTATATGGTTAAAGTAAGATGTTTTTCTGCTGATGGGTCTCAGTTTTGGAAAGGATATGGTGATTTTATGACACTCGAAGAAATTATCCGGATGAAACAGCAGACGGGATATACAAATGAAATGATTGCCCAGCAGTCCGGCGTGCCTCTGGGCACCGTACAGAAGGTCCTTGGCGGCACTACAAAAAGTCCGCGCCGAAGCACTCTTGAAGCCCTCTCCCGGGTATTCGCTCCGTTTGCCGAAAGCCGGAACAGATCAACCCCTGCAGCATCCTGCTTCCGGGAGGAGGCAGCTGCTTACATGTCCTCTGAGCGGAGATATACGATCAAGGATATCTACGCCTTACCTGAGGGCGTCCGCGCTGAACTCATCGACGGACAGCTCTGGTACATGGCCTCGCCCACCCGGACACACCAGAAGATCAACGGGGAAATGCACCTTGCCGTTGCCAATTACATCCGGGCTCACGGCGGGCAGTGCGAAGTCTATATCCCGCCTTTCGCGGTATTTCTTTACGGGGACGAATCCACTTATCTCGAACCGGATCTTACGGTTATATGCGACCCGTCGAAGCTGGAAGAACGCGGCTGCATCGGCGCTCCTGACTGGGTCGTTGAGATCCTCTCTCCGTCTTCTTCCGGTCTGGACTGCACGAAGAAGCTGCTTAAATACCGTGATGCCGGCGTCCGGGAGTACTGGATCATCTCCCCGGAAAAACGGATCAGCATCGTTTATCTCTTTGCAGATAAAAAAGAGCAGGAAACAACCGCCATCTACTCTTTCGATGACGCAGTTCCCTGCTCTCTGTGGCCTGATTTCTCGGTACGGCTTGCGGATCATGTGTGAGCAATCGGGGGAGCCACCGTCCCCTGGTCACTCTCGCTTTATTTGTAACTCCTGTTGTATTTTTTCATGGATTTCCTGTAGAAAACAAAGGAAAGAATGGTCGCAATCAGACTGACCACATCCATGACAATGACCAGTATCATCGCCCAGGAAGGCAGCTGCGGAGCGATCCACCCCATCCTTCGAAGAAGG
>CADCOP010000112.1 GCA_902803065.1 uncultured Lachnospiraceae bacterium
GCGGCCGCCGGAGCGTGTTACATACTCGTTGACGATCTCACCGAGATCATATTCCTTCAGTCCGTGTTCCTTTGCAAGCTGGCAGTTATAGGCAGCGATATCTTCGCCGTACCAGTCAAAAATATCCGCGTTCTGTTTTTCAAGAACGACAGCGCTTGCGGCGCCGCTCTGCATGGCAGAGAGAACGGCCTGTGTTCCGGCATGTCCCGCGCCGACCACAACGACTTCCACATCGACGGTCTCGTCAGGTGTGAGGGAAGGTGCCTTGCCCAGCCAGTCGCCAGGACCTGAGTAACCGCGTACGCGGCCGTCTTCCGTCACGGAAGAAATAAAAGGTACGATGGGGGCAGCAGCCATTCCGGGAGGACCTCCGGGACCTCCGGGGCCGCCCGGGCCGCCCGGGCCGGCAGGAGCCTCCTCCTCAGCGGGAGCCGCGGCGCCATGTGCCTGATCGATACAGCTTTGCAGAGCTTCTTTTACGGCGTTGGAGGATACCGTCGCGCCGGAAACGCCGTCAATTTCAGCGCTCTGCGCGGCCAGGATCTGTTCGGAGATGACATCCCCGATCTCAGCGCCGATGCCGGGAGTCTCACCGGATACATCCACTTCGATCTTGGTGATGCTCGCATCACTGAATGTGGCTGTCACGGTTACCGGTCCGTCCATACCCTGAGCGGAAGCGGTGTACGTGCCTGCCGTGTAGGAAGCATCTCCGAGAGCTTCGTTGAGGGCAACAACGACCTCAGATGAAGCTTCAACGATGCCTTCGGTGGCCGCTTCTTCAGCATGTGACAGGATTCCGAAGCTTCCGGCAGAAGCGACGCCGATAGCTCCGGCTGTAATTCCCTTAAGGAAACTACGCCTTGAAATCTCTTTCATAACTTCTTCTCCTTTCTCAGAAAGTGTTTGCTGTCACTGCCATTATCCCATCTTTTGCCTTGCGCCGGAAGTGAGAATAACTTATCATAGTATTAAGAAAAACTGATAGCTGAACCGGCAGGGGCCCTCGCGGGGCAGTTATGGAGTGACGCCTTGTTTTCTGCATATTTTCAGGGATGGATCCATAACGGCCATGGGGTGATGGATATAATGAAAGCTGACAGCCGGATGAGGCTGGAAGGAGAGCGGGGACATGATCAAACAGCAGCTGAAAACATTTCTCACCGTCTGTGAAACGCACAGCTTTTCAAGAGCGGCGGGAGCCCTTTTTATCACGCCAAGCGCTGTCATACAGCAGATCAATACTCTGGAAGATGACCTTGGCGTCACTTTGTTTGTAAGAGGACCGAGAGGGGTGGAACTGACCTTCTGCGGAGAGTATCTGCTTTCCAAAGGGGAGCAGCTCATTCGACTGAATGAGGAGATACGTACGGGAATCGCCAGAATGTCATCCTCAGGCAAAGAGATCTGTGTAGGGACCTCTCTTCTGGAGAAATGCAGGCTCCTTTATAATCTGTGGATCCTGTTTTCTGAAGAAAATAAAGGTTTTGAGATCACCATGGTGAACATCGACACCGGACATCTGGTTCCGGAGAGAGCGGATCTGGTAGAATCGGTCAACGGAGGCGTGCCGTGGACAAAAGAATGGGAATTCCTGAAAATATGTGATGTGCCCTTTGGGTTTGCTTTCCGGCAGGATCATCCTCTTTCAAAGAAAGCGGTGATCACGCTGGATGATCTGAAGAATGAGAGGGTCACATCGATCAACAGGGGAACGTCTGAGGCGATCCTGGACATGCTGCGCACACTGGAGGGCAGCGGGATCGTGATCACCTATCAGGAGACCCCGGGAACATCTCCTCTGTGGGAGTCGGCTTTCAAGAATGAAGTTCTCGTGGTTCCGATGTGCTGGGGAGATATTCTGATCAATATGGCCCTGAGGCCCTGCAGATGGGATAAGGCTGTCCCTTACGGTATTTTCTACCGCCCGCAGCCTTCTCCCGCCTCTGCAGAGTTTCTGAAATTTATACGTGATACCTATGCCGACATGGATCTGAGCGACATCTTCCCCAGCTTCCGCTGAGAAAACTGCGTCAGTCCTCCCACTTCCAGTTGGCTACTTCCGGAAGATCTTCGCCGTACTCGTGGATGTACTGCTTGTGCTCCACGAGCTTGTCACGCATCTTCTGATAC
>CADCOP010000113.1 GCA_902803065.1 uncultured Lachnospiraceae bacterium
GTGATTCATGTATTTGCGCTCATCCATGCGCGGCGGCAGGTGGCCGTCCTGAAAATCGATAAAGTCAAGGCCTCCGGGGCAGGCGACCAGCGGTATCCGGTTCGCGATCGTCCGGACCAGGCGGGTCTTTTCATCTTCACCGAAGGAAAACCCTTCCGGCCAGTCCTGCATGGAAAGCTCGTGGGTCGTCATGTCCAGGATCCCGTCGATCAGGCCGTCGAGCGCCATGTTTTCCATGATCGTTCCGCCGACTCCCGTGGAATGAAATCCGATCGCCTCAATGCCGTTTCTCTCCAGCTCATCGATGGCGGCGCAGGCACCTGTGTTCGTGATGCCCATCAGCGTAACTCCGACCACCTTCTGGGCCGGCTTCTCAAGGACTCCTCCGCCCGCATGGACCATTCCCACGCAGCAGGCGCAGGCGTTGGCCAGGATATGCCTCGTGACCATGTTCAGCCCCGTAAAATCGCAGATGGACGGAATCGTCACGATGTCCTTGTTCCCGACGACCTGGTCAAAGGTCTTCTTGCCGCTGGCAACTGTCGTAGCCATGACCTTCGGGAACCCGATCGGGAGGCTGTGCATGGCGTGGGTTGCCATGACCGTGTTCTGGAGGCCGCCCGCGGCAACGATTCCGTGGATGCGTCCTTCCCTGTACAGCTTCCGCACGTACAGAGAAACAGCGTCCTTCATGGCCTCGATCTTCTCGCCCTTTGTCTTTGGCTCCATCTCTTCCCAGGTGGTTCCGATCATCCGGATCACTTCTTCCCTGGAGATGTCGGCATTATAAGAAGGATTGGGGCCCGTCGCCACATCGATGATCATCGTTCCGATGCCCTGCGCCCGGATCTGGTCACGCATGTATCCTGCTTCTCTGAATTTTGTGTCACAGCTGGCAATGATTGCTATTGTTTTCATGAAGTCTCCTCATTTCCCGGTATGCGGGCGTGATCCGGCATGCCTCTGTTTTCCGCTGCAGCCGCAGCCATTCATCCGTTTCGATGCATGCCCTGCTTATGAAAATGGGGAGCCGCTCAGATCTCCTGCGCCAGCCCCCCTCATTTCAGGCAGTTATCTGTTCCCTGCCCGGACGGCCTTCATCGAACGCCGCGGAAATATATTCAGTTTCCGAATGATCAGAAATACTTTGTCTCTGCCTTTGCAGCAGCCTTCTTTGCTTCCTTCTCGATGATTGATCTGCTGTACTCCTCGAACGGGAAATCTCCGTCCTTGCAGCCGATGACAGGAAGCTTGCCATCATGCTCAGCTTCATACTTCTCAACAGCGGCAGCGATGATCAGGTCATGAGCCAGAAGGAGGTGTTTGTGCGGATCTACGCCTGCTTCGTTGCAGCGGCGGATCGTATCCTCAATCGTTCTCCATGCGGCTACGAGATCAACGAAACGTCCGGGAGGAGTGATGTCGTAATGAAGAGCTTCCACCATCTCCGGATCCGCATCGATGTTGCCCATGACGAATACGGAATCACCTACGCAGAAGTACGGGCCTTCTTCCGTCTGAACAACGACGGTCTGATGTCCGGGGCAGTGTCCGAAGGACTCGTATACGCTGACGCCGGGAACGATCTCGGTTTCACCCTTTACGAACTCGAAGCGCTCTTTGACGCCGGGGATGTCATACGGAGCAATGAACTCATCCTTGTATGTTACATCGCCGTCCTTCGCAATGATCGGTCTGCAGTAGGATTTGTAATGAAGCGGGATCGGGTTGTGCGCATATTCCCACTCGATCTCGTTAACGATGAAACGGGCCTTTGTAAACTTCTCAATATAGAACACATGATCCCAGTGAAGGTGAGTGAAGATAACGATGTCAACATCTTCCGGCGTATATCCGACCTGTTTCAGTCTGGACTCGATATCGTCAATACCCGGTCTCTGCATGGACGGACCATGATGATATTTATCCGCATGCTCATTCCAGGACATACCTGTATCCACAAGGATCAGCTGGTCTCCGCCCTCGATCAGATATGTGAAATCCGGAAGCTGGTCATTTTCATTGGAAATACCCTTCTTCTCAACATATTTCTTTACTGAGAAATGATACCAGTACTCAAGGGGTTTTGTCGGAATGTAACCTGAATTTAAAGGTCTGATCGTTAAAGCCATTTTATATCTCCTTTCATATATCGTCCATTCAGGATCTGTTGAGATGTAAACACTTGCTGCATATATTTAAATCTCTCCCCGCCGCCCGGGCGGAATGAGTTTTAAATCAGAACGGGTCAGCCGTTTTCCTTTGCCTGTCTGCTCTTGCTGAGGGAGTCAAACAGGACCATGCCGATGACTGCGAGACCGATGACAAGGCCCTGGGCAAATGAGGAAACGCCCAGAAGGTTCATCACATTGATGATGATCGTCAGGATCAGCGCGCCGATGACTGTACCGAGGATGCCTCCTTCGCCGCCGAGCATGGATGTTCCGCCGACTACGACCGCGGCTACCGTCTGCAGGCCGTAGCTGTCGCCCATGGCTGCATCAGCCGCATTCAGGCGGGCGCTCATCAGCATTCCGGCAAAACCGGCGCAGACGCTGCAGATCATGAACGCCGAAACCATGATCTTCTTTGAAGGCATGCCGGCGTATCTGGCTGCCGTCGGGTTGGATCCATAAGAATAGATCCGTCTTCCGTACGTCGTCTTTGACAGAAGAATGTAGAACAGAATAACAACGATGGTCGCGATGATGACCAGGTTCGGCATGAAGCCCTGGTACCCGACGCTGATGTTCGTAAATCCTGCAGGCAGATCATAGATGATCGCTCCCTGCATGACCAGAACGGCAAGGCCGCTCATGACCCAGTTCGTTCCGTAGGTCGCAATGAAGCTCGGAAGGATGCCTGCGAGAAGACCGTTCACAAGTCCGACCACTGCTCCGATCGCAAGTCCGATCAGAAGGCAGAAGAACACGGGAATGCCGGCCTTCAGGCACTGCGCGCAGATGCATCCGACAAAGCCTGCCGTGGCTCCTACGGAAAGATCCATTCCGCCGGTCAGGAGAACGACCGTGAGGCCGGAGCTCAGCACAAGGAGTACGCTTGCCTGGCGCAGGATGGTGATCATGTTGCCAAAGTTTCTGAAGTCAGGGGTGATGATCGATGCGATCACGATCAGTATGACCAGACCCAGGAAATTGAAGAATACATTTGATTTTCTGAAGCGCTCAAATACGTCTTTCATCTTCCCGCCCCCTTACTTGCTGGATGCACGGTTTCTGACGAGTGCATCGATGATAATTGCCGCCAGTACAACTGTTCCGATGATCGCGTTCTGCATGATGGCTTTGACACCGGATACATTCAGACCGTTCTTGATCATCTGGATCATAAGGACGCCGAGGATGGTTCCCGTCACATTGCCTTTTCCTTCACGGAGGGATGAACCGCCCAGAAGCGACGCGGCCACTGCCTGGAATTCCCAGCCCGTAGCGACTGTCGGCTGACCGGACTCAACGCGGCAGAGAGTAATGAAACCTGCAATGCCTGCGATAAAGGCTGCAAACGCGAATGTCGCAACGTGGACCCGCTTAACGTTGATGCCCGCAAGCTCAAGAGCTTCGCGGTTGCCGCCGATGCCGTGGATATAGGCTCCGAATTTCGTCCGGTTCAGTACGATGAAGACCATAATGAACACCAGGACCGCAACCCACACCATGATAGGAAGACCTATGATGTTCTTCTCAGTAATGAACTGATAGAAGGGGCTGTAGAAATAGATGGATGCTCCGGAGGTAAGCAGCAGCGATAAGCTGTTTGCGATGTTCTGCATTCCGTATGTGGCGATAAACGGCGGTACCTTCCCGTGTGCTACCACGATACCGTTGATCACGCCGAGAAGCGTTGTCACGCAGATGGCCACGATAATGGCGACCCCGATGGGAAGGCCCTTGTTCGCCAGCCATGCGGAGAATACTGTCGTAAAGCTGACCAGCGCTCCGAGGGACAGGTCCGTACCCTGCGTCAGTACGATGCACGTCTGTCCGAAGGCTACGATCATCAGCGGCGTAGCCTGGATCAGGATGTTCCTGAAGTTCGCCGGCGTCAGATAGCGCGGGCTCATCAGGCTGAACACGATGATCATGATGAGCAGCATATACGCTACCGGAGGTATTTTTTTAAGAACCTTACTCATTCCGCACCTCCCAGCATCATGGCGGCGCCGATCGTCTCAGCGTCGAAATTCGCTCTGTCAAGTTCTCCGGTGATCACGCCTTCCTTCATAATATAAATGCGGTCGCTCATTCCGATGACTTCCGGAAGCTCCGATGAGATCATCAGGATCGCTTTGCCTTCTGAGGCCAGCTGATCCATAAGCGCGTAGATCTCCATCTTCGCGCCTACGTCAATTCCGCGGGTTGGCTCGTCGAAGATCAGGATATCCGGATCATAGCTGAGCCATTTTGCCAGGACGACCTTCTGCTGGTTGCCGCCGGAAAGATACCGGCACTTTTTATCGACATCTGTCGTCGCGATCCTGAGCTTTTCCCTGAACTCTTCTCCGATCTTGCGGACTTTCCCGTAAGACATGAAAAATCTCGGAAAGATCTTGGTCAGGCTGACAGCTACTGTATTGAGGGCGATCGATTCATTCAGGGCAAGTCCCTGCTTCTTCCTGTCCTCAGACACAAGTCCGATGCCCAGCTTTGTTGCGGCAACCGGAGATTTCGGCTCCACTTCTTTTCCGTTCACATAGATCTTTCCCGATTTGACAGGATTGATGCCGTAAAGAAGCTCTGCCGTTTCCGTACGTCCCGCGCCGACCAGGCCGGCGAGTCCTACGATCTCGCCTTTGTGGATCGTAATGCTTACATTCTTGACCCTGCCCTTGTAATCGCACAGGTTCTCCGTGCGGATGGCTTCCCCGCTGTGTGTATTCGGCGTACGCACATAGACCTGGGAAACATCACGGCCGACCATCATGTTGACCAGTTCTTCGTTCGTGCATTCATCGATGTCGACTGTGCGGATCTTTCTTCCATCGCGCAGAACGGTAATACGGTCCCCGATCAGCGGGAACTCCTGCATTCTGTGCGATACATAAATGATGCCGATGCCTTCCGCCTTCAGGCGGTGGATCTGTTCAAACAGGGAGCTGACCTCTCTGTCGGAAAGAGCTGCGGTCGGCTCATCGAATACGATGATCCTGGGCTTGAAGGAAAGTGCCTTCGCGATCTCAACCATCTGCTGCTCCGCGACAGACAGCTCCTTTACAAAGCTGTGAGGATCTATATAGTCACAATTCAGGCTCTTTAAAAGCTCGCCGGCCTCCTGCTCCATCCGCTTGAGGTCGACCAGCCCTGCCTTTGTTTTATATTCTCGATTTAAGAAGATATTCTGCGCCACTGTAATGTACGGCACAAGCGTGAATTCCTGATACACAGCCACGATACCCGCTGCCAGGGCTTCTTTCGTACCGTTGAAATGGACGGGTGTTCCGTCCAGGGTGATCTCGCCCCCGTCTGCCTTGTAAGCAGCCAGGATACATTTTGCCAGCGTGCTCTTGCCGGCTCCGTTTTCACCCACCAGAATATGAACTTCTCCCTCCCGGAGGTCGAAATCCACGTCATCCAGCGCTTTCATACCGGGGAAAATCTTAGTAATATGTTTCGCTGTTAAAATGGTCTTGCCCGCCATATTACTTCCTCCTTGAAGAACGCAGAGCTTGTGCGGCTGCACCTTTTGCATCGGCCTGCCATGCGCATGCCCTCATGTGGCTGCACCTTTTGCCGCTGTCTGCCCTCTTCGGTTTCAAACAGCGGGCCGGGCACCCATAGCAAATGCCCGACCCAGGATCAAACATATATGTCTTACTGGATTGCGTTGAACCATGCAACGTTTGCAAGGTAATCTTCAACAGTATCAGCTGTGATCAGCGGATCGTTCTGTGCGGACGGGAACGGGATGAATGCGCCTTCCGGCTCGGTTCCGTCGTTCAGATAGTTAACGATGTATGCGCATGCAGCA
>CADCOP010000114.1 GCA_902803065.1 uncultured Lachnospiraceae bacterium
AGCATCAGATCGCAGATAGCATCAGATTCTGCGCAGGCAGTGCCAATATGTCAGTTCGAAGCCATCCTGACGCTAAACAAAAACACGGGAGAAATGAAAAATGAAAAATAAAAAGACTGCTTTTCTTGTACAGGCCGCGGCAATTGCTGCGATCTATGTAGTTCTTACTCTGATCTTCGCCCCGCTCAGCTACGGAGAAATACAGGTGCGCGTCTCGGAAGCGCTGACCATTCTTCCGTTCTTCACACCAGCCGCTGTCCCGGGACTGTTTATCGGCTGTCTGATCGCCAATATCTTTGGAGGCGCCATCCTTCCTGACATCATATTCGGAAGCATTGCCACTCTGCTGGGAGCTGCCGGCTCTTATCTGGTCCGGAATAACAAATATCTCGTGCCCCTGCCGCCCATCATCTCCAACATGATCATCGTCCCGCTGGTCCTGCGGTTCGCGTACATGGTTCCGCTGCCGGTTCCTCTTATGATGCTGACTGTCGGCATCGGCGAAGTGATCTCCTGCGGAGTTCTGGGCATGATCCTTCTGATCGCGCTTGAAAAATACAAAGGGACCATATTCAGGAAGAACGACTGATCTTCTTCTCACGAAAAAAGGACTCGTATATCATCTGATAAACGAGTCCTTATTGTTTTTTTGTTACTTCATGGCGCTCTCAAGGACAGCCCTGATCTTTTCCTTACACTCATCATAAGTCTCAAAGAGATGAGCCTCATAGAGTTTTTCTTTTCCGATGAACATGCTCGGGCAGGCGTAATAATCATACTGATCCGCGATATCCGGATGTTCATTCTCCTCGATCCACTCGATCTCGACCTTCCCATATTCAGGATTTTCTTCAACCAGGTCCGCCAGCGCCTTTTTGCCCTGAACACAGTACGGGCAGGTAGTCAGATAAAAACAGGTCACTTTTTTCATGTGTCTGGTTCTCCCCCGGATCTTCGCTTCTTCACTCACTGCAATATGTAATCAGCCATTCCCCGGATCATGATCATGCCGGCGGTTGCAACCATCCGAAACGGATGCCGCTGAGCTGTGATCAGTCATTGACCTTGCGGTACTCAAGCTCCGCAAGCTTCTCAAGAAGCTCTTTCTCCTGCTCCGGAGTCAGGTTCTCGTACGGGCGGCGCATCTTCGTTGTCGCAAGAACGCCCTCATTCTTAAGAACGACTTTGTATGCTGCGATGTTGTTGATCTTGCAGAGTACGGAATTGAGGATGTTCGTCTGGCGCTGATATTTTGTAGCTGCGTCATAATCCTTAGCCTGGATCGCTTTCCATACCGCTGCGTAATGCTCCGGAATGCACATAGCGTTGCCGGAAACGACGCCCTCGCCGCCTACTGCGCAGACAGCCTCGAACAGATGGTCCGGACCTACCAGAACGCTGAACGGATCACCATTCTTTGCAGTAATGGTCATGAAGTTCTGAAGCTTTGTCATATCCGGGAAGCTGTACTTGATACCTACGACATTCGGGCACTCAGCAGCGATCTTTGCCGCGCAGTCCGGTGTAATGTCGTTGATGGCGTTCTGCGGGATGCTGTAAAGGTATACCGGGAAATCTTCCGGAACGCTTGCGGAAACGGCCTTATAGAAGTCGATCAGTCCCTGGTCGCTCAGCTTGTAGAAGACAGGAGTTACAACGCCGATACCGTCAGCGCCGATCTTTACAGCGTGCTGTGCAAGTTCGATCGTGTCAGCCTGGTTCCATGCGCCAACCTGTACGAATACCGGAACTCTCTTTGCTGTGTGCTCAACAACGACCTCAGCAACGAGCTTGCGCTCTTCTACTGTCATATACATCATCTCGCCTGTGGTTCCGTTCGGATACAGGCAGTTCATACCGTTATCAATGCAGTGGTCTACAAGTCTCTTCAGGCTCTCGACATCGATCTTGTCATCTTCGGTCAGCGGTGTGACGATAGGAATAACTGTACCAAATAATTTCTGCATTTCTCATTTCCTCCTGTAAGAAAACTGTTTTTTCAATTGTACGGCTGCATGCCTCGTTTTACTGCCTGACTGCAGGCTGTCATACAGCAATACATACTTATATTAAC
Source organism: uncultured Lachnospiraceae bacterium (assembly GCA_902803065.1). GTDB lineage: Bacteria > Bacillota > Clostridia > Lachnospirales > Lachnospiraceae > Merdiplasma. Next base: position 2,075 of record CADCOP010000114.1, read on the forward strand.
ATATTTTCATCATAATGGATAGTGACGAAGTACTAAGTATATTTTTGATATATTTTGTTGATTTTGTCTTAAGTACGATTTTGACATTTTCATGCTGATAAGATAAAATAGCTGAAAAGAGACCGCCGGATCCCGGAGGATGTTCCTTTATATCACAGAATATTATTTCGAAACCGGCAGCAATTCATCAACATAGCTGTACCCTCATCCGGAAAGGTCGTTACTTTCATCGCAGAAAGGATTCATCTCAAAATGCTGGAGATCGTTGATCAGTTTCTCTGGACAAAAGAAAACAAAGTCATAACCAGGGACAAACACAATGTGCCGGGCCTGGCTAATTTCTCTCACTGGAATTTCCGAAGTGCCACCAACCCCGCCGCCATGCATTATCACACGAATATTTTTGAGTTTCACTGTATGCTCCACGGAAGAAGGATCTTCCAGGTCATGGACGGAAGCAGCCTCCGGACCTACATAGTCACCGGAAATCAGGCGGCTGTCACCTATCCCGGAGAACTGCACGGTTACAGGGACTCCTTCGTGGAGCCCTATGAGTTCTACAGCCTTCAGATCGACGTTACGGATCCGGAGCACCTTCTTGGTCTTGACAGGGAATACAGCCTCCAGCTGTATGCTACGCTCTGCGAAATACAGAAAAAGCTGTCCGCTCTGGGTGAACACCGGCTCCAGCTTGGAAGCACGCACATTCAGCTGCTGCGGACAGCTTTTAATTTCTTTTCCAGTTTTGATGAGGAATCGATCCGGATCGGCGTCCAGTTCCTCTGCTGCTTCTGCTTCAGTCTGAAGCTGATGTCCCCGGTCACAGACCAGCCGCCCGTGGATGAACACATAGCTGTCAGTATCCAGTATATGCGTGACCATTTCACGGAAAAACCTTCTCTGCAGTCTCTTGCCAGAGTTGCAGGATACTCACTCTCCTACTTCAAATCCAAATTCAGGGAGGAGACAGGGCTCACGCCGGCCGCTTATCTGTCCCTGCTCCGGCTTGAGCTTGCGAAGGATCGTCTGGCGAACACCAACTGCTCTGTTACACAGATCTCAGAAGACCTGTGTTTTTCATCCACGAGTTATTTCACGGCGGCTTTTAAAAAAATGACATCCTTCACGCCGAAGGAATACCGCGAAAAATACGGGACAGCCCAGATCACTTCTTCCCGAAAAGATCATCCGAATCAAGAATAATGGTAAACGGTCCGTCATTCGTCAGTGCCACTTCCATATGCGCGCCGAAAACGCCCCTCTCCACGACCGGTACGCTCTGCGCGCATTTTTCGAGTATGTATTCATACATTTCACAGGCCATATCCGGTGCTCCGGCATTCGTGAATCCCGGCCGGTTCCCGTGGCTGCAGTCCGCGTAGAGCGTAAACTGCGAAATGATCAGAAGCTCTCCGCCTACCTGCGAGAGCGACAGGTTCGTTTTCCCGTTTTCATCCGGGAAGATGCGCAGGCCGAGCATTTTTCTGACCATTCTGTCCGCGGTCTCTTTTGTATCCGACGCGCTCACGCCTGCCAGAACCATAAAGCCCTTTCCTATTTTTCCGACGGTCTTCCCTTCCACATCTACCCGCGCTTCGGAAACGACCTGTATCACAAACCGCATATTTACCCCTTTCCCGGATCTTCATATTCCGCGGCAGCCTGCCCGGTATGCTCTGCACACGGTATCTTTATCTTCAGTTCCCGTCCGCTGCCTTCGCGTTCTCTTCCTCCAGCTTTTCCGATATGGCTCTCCATGTACAGTCCTCAAGGGCTGCGTATGTATTTCCGGAATAGTGGACGCCGTCCGCGCTGCTCACTCCGTACTCCATAAAATAGGACCATGTATCCAGGTATCTGTCCTGAAATGCCTCTTCCAGACGGCTGTTAAAGGCATCGATGGAGTCGTTCCTGACGGTATATCCGCTGCGGGCCGCGCTCAGCTCGCTTACGGGATTCACGGAAAGGTACCAGCATCTCCTGTCCGGATACTGCGCTGAAAAGCTTTCAAACCAGCTGATATAGGAATCGATGTTTCCAAGGTCATTGATGCCGAAGCAGAAAACAATATCTGCCTGCGGCCACTGATTCATCATATCCTGCAGGAGGGAAGAGCCTTCCCCGCTCATCCAGGCATATCCGGCGGCGACCTTCCCAACATAGTGATAACCGCCGGCCTCCTGGCTCATGCCTACGACCCTGGAATCGCCGAAGAAGATCATATCTGAGCACTGCTGCTGATCATAAGAAAGTATGTAATCAAGATCCAGCTGAAAATCCTCTGCCGATGCGCATCCGTCATACACTGCGGCGGCTGCGGATAAACACAGGCAGGCAATCAGAGCTGCCTTTCCTGTCTTTTTCATAGACTCATCCCTCTCCTTTTATCATTCGCTTTTCCAGTTATGGCCGGTCTGCGCTGGCAAGGAGTTTTTTAAGCTCCTCAACAGAAAAGCTGTATTTCTTTCCGCAGAACTGGCATCCTGTTTCTATGCCTTTCCCCTCATCGATCATCTCCCGCAGTTCTTTTCTGCCGATGCTGATGAGTGCCCTCTCAATTCTCTCCCTGGAACAGTCGCACCGGTACGAAACCTCTGTCTTTTCGAGGATCTCCGGTTCGAATTCTCCCAGGATCTCCTGGAGGATATCCTCCGGCGTCATTCCCCGGTCAAGCATGCTCGTCACAGATGTGATCGCGGAAAGCTTCTTTTCAAGCTTTGTAATGACCTCGTCCGAAGTGTACGGCATCAGCTGGATAATAAAACCTCCTGCCGTGCGCACCGTATTGTTTCTGTCCATCAGTACGCCCAGCCCTACTGCTGACGGGACCTGTTCCGAAGCCGTGAAATAATATGTCAGGTCATCGCCGATCTCACCGGTCTGCAGGGCGCAGCTGCCCACATAAGGTTCCTTCAGTCCGAGATCACGGACCACCTGGAGTATTCCATTCCCCACGGCTCCGCCTACATCGAGTTTTCCGGCAGCGTTCGCGTGTATCAGGACCGAGGGATTTTTCGCGTACCCTTTCACATGGCCCTTTGAATCAGCTGTTACCACAAGCCCTTCAATCGGTCCGTCACCATGGACCTGCAGCGTAAGCAGATCCTTATCCCCTTTCATCATCAGCCCCATCATGACGCCGCCTGTCAGCAGCCTGCCCAGGGCAGCTGTAACCACAGGGCTGGTATTGTGGGCTTTCCGGGCATCTTCTGCTATGTTTTTCGTGATCGCCGCAAAAGCACGGATCTGCTCATCCGCTGCCGTTGCCCTTATTACATAATCCATTTTTACTGTTGTCCTCCGTCCGTTTTTTCCTGCCTGCTGCGCAGCTGCTCAGCTATCGAGCACAGCTTGCGGAGCCTGTGGTTGACACCGCTCTTTCCCAGAGGCGGGACCATCTTCTTCCCAAGCTCGCCGAGGGGATCGTCCGGGTATTCCAGCCGTATCCTCGCCATCTCCCGCAGCCCCTCCGGCAGGTCATCAAATCCTGTTGTTTTCTGTATATACCGGATATCGTCGATCTGCCGGACAGCAGCATCGACAGTTTTGTGTATATTTGCTGCCTCACAATTGACCTTGCGGTTGATACTGTTGCTGATCTCCCTGAGTATCCGTATGTTCTCAAGCTCCATCAGGGATCTCGGCGCCTCCATGACATTCAGGAGGTCAACGATCTGTTCTCCCTCCTTCATGTACACAACGCTGTGTCCCTTCCTCTTCACTGTCCTGGCCTCCAGGCCAAAGGTATCCATAAGAGCAAGCAGCTTCGCAGCCTTTTCCTCCGACTGGCATACGATCTCAGCGTGATACGATTTTCTCGGATCACTCAGCGAACCGGCAGCCAGGAACGCTCCCCGAAGGTAGGCGCGTCTGCAGCAGTTCCTTGCCGTAATGCCGTTTCCGTCAGGCGACATATCCTCCCATACATCCGGTCCGCTGTGCAGAAGGAGCGAGGCCCGAAGGATACGGACGGCTTCTTCATGGGACATGACTGCTGCCGTGTACACGTAGCCCGGTCCCTTCCTGCCTTTTCTTGCCTGTACACTGACCTCAGCTCTCACGCCAAAACCCGCGCGCAGAAGCATAGCGAATTTTTTAGCGACATGAAGGTTTTCCGTATGGATCAGCAGGTACAGACGATCCCGCACAGTTATGCGAACAGCGCCGCACATCGTAATGATCGCGGTAAGCTCAGCGATCCGGCAATGCCTGGATCCTGGCATCTGCGCGGACAGTTCTTCTTTTACATCTCCGGAAAAAGACATTTCAGACTGTCACTCCTGTCATAAACTGCATCCGATCATTTTAATTTCCGGCTCAAGTTCGACACCGGACATTTCTTTTACGCGCCTTCGCACCTCACGCATAAGAGCGCATACGTCCGACGCAGTTGCGCCGCCGCGGTTGACCACAAAGCCGCAGTGTTTTTCCGACACCTGGGCTCCGCCGACAGTAAAGCCCCTCAGCCCTGCTTCCATGATCAGCTTGCCGGCAAAGAACCCTTCCGGACGCTTGAAAGTACTTCCCGCGCTGGGCAGATCCAGCGGCTGCTTTGATACACGCTGCATCCGGAGATCCTCGATCTTTTCCATGATCTGGTCCTTATCGCCGGGTGAAAGAACGATCCTGGCGCCAAGTATAATGCAGTTATGCTTCTGGGCGTAGCTCGAGCGGTATCCGAATTCCATCTCTCCGCAGCTCTTTTCAGTAATAGCTGATTCCGGGGTGAGCATGGTAACTGAGCGAATGATCTGACGCATCTCTCCGCCATAGGCACCTGCATTCATGACAGAAGCACCGCCGATCGTTCCCGGGATCCCGGAAGCAAATTCCATGCCCGTAAGTCCGGCAAGGGCTGCTGTCCTTGCCACAGCGGAAAGCATGGCGCCGGCCTGCGCGATGATCTCATTTTCACGCATTTCTATCCGCCCGTAATTTTTCCAGAGCTGGATGATCAGTCCCCGGAAGCCATCATCTCCGACGAGCAGATTGCTTCCGTTGCCCATCAGAAAATACGGCAGTCCCTCACTTTTGCAGAAAGACAGAAGTCCTTTGATCTGCTCCTCTGTCTGCGGCAGGGCAAAATAATCTGCCGGGCCCCCGATCCGGAAGGATGTATGCCTGTCCATCGGCTCATCCGTTGTAATATTTTCAGCTCCCGCGATCCTGCGGAGCTCATCCGCGATCTTCTGATTCATGCGCTATCCTCTTTCATTTTATTGTACGGTCTGTACCGCCATCCTCCATGTTGCCCACGATGAAGACAGATTTGTTTTATGCATTCCTCTCCTGACTTAAGTCACGAGTATCCTGCGCTGAAGAATGAATGATCCCGCTCTCCCGGATCGCTTCCACCGCGCTGATAAGCTCTTCCGGCGGAAGAACGAGCGCGAAGCGCACATACCCTTCTCCCAGACTGCCAAAGCTGACGCCAGGCGTGCAGATAACGCCCGCCTTATCGATCAGCGTCAAAGCAAATGTTTCTGAATTCTTATACCCTTCCGGAAGCGGTGCCCATACGAACATGGTGCCGTCACAGTCGGGAACGTACCAGCCGATACTTCGGAGTCCCTCACACAGCGTCCTGCTCCTCTTCTCATACTCCGCGCACTGCGCAAGGACTGCGTCCTCCGGTTCTTCAAGCGCTGCTATGGCGCCATACTGGACCGGCAGGAAAATGCCGTAATCGATCTGCGAACGGATGGCTCGGAACTTCGCGATGATGTCCCTGTTTCCTACTGCAAAGGACATTCTGGCTCCCGTATAATCAAAGCTCTTGGACAGGGAATAGAATTCAACGCCTACCTCCCTGGCTCCCGGGAAGGACAAAAATGACCGGCCCTTCTGCTCGGAAAATACGATGTCCGAATAAGCGTTGTCATGGACGATCACGATGCTGTTCTCTTTCGCGAAGCGGATCAGCTTCGTATAGAACGAATCCGGAGCACATCTGCACACGGGATTGTTCGGATAACTGACGACCATGAACTTCGCAAGAGAGCGAATGTCCTCCGGGATACTGTCAAGGTCAGGCAGATAATCGTTTTCCTCAAGCAGCGGATACTCCCATATCCTGCATCCGCACAGTTCAGGTCCGATCTTAAATATCGGATATCCGGGATTCGGCACAAGCACAAGGTCACCCGGATCGCAAAGAGCCCACGCAATATGCGCCATCCCCTCCTGGGAGCCGTAGATGGACATCATTTCATCATCAGCAAGTTCCACCTGATACCTGCGGCGGTAATACCTGGCCAGCGCGCTCTTAAGCTCAGGGATATCCCTCAGGGAGTACCTGTAGTTGTCCGGATCCTGCGCCGCCCTGGATACTGCGTCCATGATCGCCTGCGGTGTTTGGAAATCCGGCGTGCCCACGGAAAGATTATAGATCGTCCTCCCCTGCCTGCGCATCTCCTCTTTTTTATCATCCAGCCGCGCGAAAATACCAGCTCCAAGCTCTCTGGATTTTCTGGAAAACCGTATCTGCATATTTTTATATTCCTTTCTCTCGGAACGGATCTCAAGGACCGCCGTTCCCATATACAGAAGCACGCACAGAAGCGTCAGCAGGAGACCTGCGTAAAACCCTCCCGGAACATACCTCATGGAGATCGTATGCTCTCCTTCGCTTACTTCAACACCCAGAAACGTATCCGCAATGCGGATCGCCCCTGCGCTCTTTCCGTCTACCTGGATCCGCCATCCCGTATCATACGGAACTGACAGAAACAGGATGCCGTCATAGGCCGCATTCAGCGTACCGGTCAGTTTATTGCCCCTGACACGCGCGTCAGAGAGCGCGCATTCAGCAAGCGTACGGATCACTTCCTCCTCCGCCGCGTCCGGGCAGGTATAGATCTGAACCGGCTGCGATTTCTGTTTATCCTTCAGAGTGACCCTGAAGGATCCGATATTGGAAGCCCCGAGAGAATTCATCGCGTACATATGATCCGTATACGTCGTGAATGATTTTTCATAATCCGGAGATGAAACACGGATAGAGGATACCCGGCTGGGCAGGTACAGATACACCTGCTTTCCGTCCGGTATCTTCACATCGTAGTTTTCTTCATTTTCCGCCTCGATCGTCCGGTCCAGGACAAAGATGCCGTCCAGTCCCGTCGCAAGCTCCACAAAACTGTTCTGAACCTCTGCCGGCGTTCCGCTGCTGATATCCCAGAACCGCAGTTCAGGCTTTACAAGGAAGCCGATCGGTAGTTCATTATCATTCCTGTACAGGCTGAGGTTTCCGTCACTGTCCTGTTTTTCGAACTGATAGAGCGTATCCCCTTTTCCGATGGATGAGAGCACATAGCGGATGCCGAACACATCGTTCATCAGAGATGTCATGCCAATATAACCGTTTTTGTTCGTTCTCGCTTCCATGCCGATGCGGTCGCAGAATTCCGTTACGGATGAATACATGGTCGAATTGAACATGATGGTAGAATTTGCGCCGGCGTACATGGCTACGTTGCGCATCCTCTGACTGTCATATTCACTGCGGAAGAAGCCTTCGGTATCCTTCGCGGAGACCATTGTCTTGTACGATGCCTGATCCTTCAGATAGATAGACCGGGTCACGTTGTCATTGTAATGATATCCGTACAGGCCGTGAACGGCAGCTTCGGCAAACAGCAGGCAGCCGAGGATCAGGCTCCCCGCCCGCGCGGGAACCGCCGGCAGAGCCTGCAGCAGAAGCACCACTGTATACACCGCAAGCAGGAGCGGTGTCAGATAGATCCAGTTCCCGTAATCCGCCGCGTCCGGCAGTCCCATTCCGATCAGCATCAGCGAAAAGCCTGTGCTGATCACGCCGCACAGAAGGATCTTCCATATATTCGTACTGCGAAGATATGCGCACTCATCAAACGCCATCACGAGAAGCATGACGATATAGAGAAAAGCAAACCGGTTCGGCAGCCCGTTCTGCTGGTGAAATCCGTGCCAGACATAGTTCAGTATATTGAGGGAAAAGCTCAGAAGAAGCAGTCCTGTAAGCAGGAGCCTTCCGGCCTTCTTCCTGACCGGGACCGCCCTCTCCAGCACAAAAAGAAGCACAAGGAAGAGGACCGCCGTACCGCAGTACGCGTTCAGCCCGACCTGCGTGTCAGAAATATTAATCGGATGCTGCGCCGCAAAATGCGAAGCCATCAGTTCGAAAAAGCTGACATAGAACTTAATGACAGACGGGAAAGAATTTCCCTGCATCGATTCTGAGGCTGAAAGCGACGAATAGGCGGGAAGCAGCATGACCGCTGACATTCCGCCGGAAAGCAGCGAATACCATCCGAACCGGACAGCGCGCGCAGCGATCTGACGAAGGCGGATCTGCTCCCGCTCACTGATCGACATGAAGAAATACAGCACGGAAAAAATGCAGAGCATGAAACCGATGTAATAGTTGCACCAGAGCGCGTAAAACAGTGAGAAGCCGTAGAGCCTTCCACCCTTCCCGGAAGCGATCTTCTCAATGCCGTACATGATCAGAGGGAGCACAGCTATACTGTCAATCCACATCAGGTTAAAATAATATCCGATGATGAAATTGCTCATCGCGTACATTGTGCCAAACACGACTGGCAGGAAGATTCCCTCAGGTCTTCTCTTCCACAGGTACCAGGAAAGGATGCCGCCGCACAGGCCGATCTTGAAAAGGATCATGTAATCCATGAAATCCGCCACATTCGCCGTCGGAACGAGAGCGATCAGGATATTCAGCGGGCTGGCCATGTAATAGGCGATCGTAGCCCAGAAATTATATCCGAACCCGGCGGAAAAATCATACAGCAGTGACTCGCCCGCGCGGATCTTTTCATGAAGCTCTGTGTAGAAAGGAAGATACTGGTGCAGGGAATCGATGATCAGTACAGTCCCGTCGCCAAACGGCCACACACGTATCAGAATATAACCGGCGAGCGCAATGAGCGCAGGCGCCAGAAAACCCAGCAGAAGGCACAGGATCCCCCGTCCCCGGTTTCTCTTTTTCATTGATTGCATGCTGTCTCTTTTCTCCGTCATCAAACTGTTATTACCTCTCCCAGCCGGAACGAATACAGGTATTTCTCCGTGATCTTCCGCCCGGTCAGCTCGGACAGAGCCCTCTCATAGGACTCCAGCTGTATGTGATATTTCCGTACAAGCTCTTCGCCGGAACTGACCCTGTCTGTTTTATAGTCAAGCAGAATGATTCCCTCATCCTCCTCGAACCACGCGTCCACGATACCCTGAACCAGGATCATATCGTCCGCCTCTGCCGCGTGATAGATCTCCCTGGCGGGAACTCCCAGGATAAACGGCGTCTCACGATGGAGTTTTCCCGCAAGCGAAGCCTTCTGCATCCGCCTTGCAAGGTCTGACTCAAAAAAACGCCGAAGAACCGCCGGGTCGATAGACTTGCGTTCATCGATAAGGATTTTATCACAATTGACCATGGTTTCCAACTGAGTTTCTATAAAGTCCCCTTCAAAAGGCTGATTGAAGTCAAAACACTCCATTACCTTATGATACAGCGTGCCCAGGCGCGCCCCTCCTGTCAGCGGCTGCTTCTCCCGGGAACTGTCCTTCATGAATTCAGGGACGATGCGGTCGTTCTCCTCAAACATGTGAAAGACCTGCCCCTGCATCTCCTCCATGTCACCCTTCTTAAGTACCGAAACGGAAACCGTTGCGGGCAGGGAGGAAAGGATCTCATACGGATAGGAAAAGCTGCGGATCCTTTCAAAATGCCTCATGACGGTTTCATCATAGATCCTGTCTGCTTCCGGAAGCATGGCGGATATGTCCTCTGGCTGAACTTTCTCCATGGCTTCATCACGTGTTTCGCTTTCCTCTGCTTTTCCGGGACGCGTTCTCAGGACGAAAAGCCCTTCGGGATCCTCCGAAAGCAGCGCCGGGACGATCCAGTCGAGCATGCATCCGGCCCGTGACGCCTGTGAAAAGCTCATCTTCCCGCCGGGGGCGATGCTGCTGTTCTCCCAGGCCTCCATGCACTTCCCGAAATTCTTTACGCTTCCTGTAAGTATCAGCTTTTCCCTTGCCCTTGTCATGGCAACGTAGAGAATGCGCAGTTCCTCGCCCATATCCTCCAGCCGGATCTGCCTGCTGATCACATTCCTGACAGGCATCGGAAGCTGAAGGCGCATTTCTTCATCGATCGCGTCACATCCGATTCCAAGCTGCGGATGCAGAAGGATCGCCTCTGTCGTATCGCGCAGATTGAATTTTTTCCCAAGGCCGCATACAAATACGACAGGATACTCGAGGCCCTTGCTCCTGTGAATCGTTGTCAGCTCGACTGCATCTGCTGTTTCTGTACCTGTCTCCTCGCCATAATCAACTTCGTATTTTTTCAGGTTATCAATGTAGCGGATAAACTGAAAGAGCCCCCTGTAGCTCCCCTGTTCAAAGGCGGCTGCCTTCTCGCAGAGCATATCAAGGTTTGCTCTTCTTCTCCGGCCGCCGGGCATTGCGAGAACATAGTCGCCGTACCCGGTGACCTCCATGGCTCTCCACAGCAGTTCCTGCACACTCGTTCCCGGCACCAGATCCCTTAAAATACTGATATCCTCAAGAAAACTGCGTATTCTGCGCGCAAGAGAAGGATGATCCTCCCTCAGGGCGAATGCGGTGCATGCTGTATAAAAATCCTGCTCCCTGCATCCTGTCCGGATCACTGCAAGCTCTTCGTCTGTAAAGCCGCCGATGGGAGAACGCATCACGGCCGAGAGCGGAATGTCCTGGCGAGGATTATCAAGAACCGAGAGAAGGGAAAGCATGACCCGGATCTCGGGCGCTGAAAAGTATCCTGTACCGCTCCCCGTACAGGACGGGATTCCCATGTCAGAAAAAACCTGCGCGTATACTTCCCCGCTGCCTGCAAGGGACCTGAAAAGGACAGCGATATCCCCGAACCGGACCGGGCGGTATTCTCCGGTATCCTTATCCGGTATCATCTCATGACCCACCATGGAAAGAATCCTCTCTCCCGCGCAGGCTGCCTCCCGCTCGATCAGGGATCTTTCCCCGGCCGAAAGCATTTCTTCGTCCTCCGGCGCATCGGAAGGTGATGCGTCTTCATTCCTGCCGCCTTCCGCAGCATCCATACTTTCACGGCCGGCATTTTCAGAATCTGCTCCTTCCTCCTCTTCGGAATCTGCCGGGGCATCCTCCGCTCCAACGATCCAGAGCTCGGGCAGATAACTGCTTTCATCCTCTGCAGGAGAAAAGCTCCGGCCCGGGTTCAGCGCCGCATCTTCATCATACGAAATGCCCCCCAGCTCGGGAATCATGATCTTCTCAAAGAGCCGGTTGACAATGGCAAGAACCTGCGGACGGCTCCGGAAATTTCTGTGCAGGTCGATTCTGCGGTTTCTTACGCCGTCCAGCGCGTACGTCCTGTATTTTTCAAGAAAAAGATCCGGCCTTGCCTGCCTGAATCTGTAGATGCTCTGTTTCACGTCCCCCACAAGAAAACGGTTCGGCTCTTCACTCTGTTCCCTTGATACCACAGATGTGATGATCTCCTGGACAAGGTTGCTGTCCTGGTACTCATCTACCATGACTGCCTCGTACCGTCCGGCGTACTCCATGGCAGCGTCTGTCGGCAGGGTCCTGCCATTCTCCCTCCGGACGAGGATGCTCAGTGCCAGCTGCTCCAGGTCATTAAAGTCAAGAATGTTTTTATCCCGTTTTACAGCAGTATAGTTTTCATCGAAGAGCTCTGTCAGTTCTACAAGCTCCTCCATATTCCCAAGACACCCAGCCAGGAGCTCAAGGAGTGTTGAAACATCATAGAGGAAGCTCCCCTGCAGCCTGGAGAGGGTCTCCTTTGCCTCATCACGCAGCGCTTTGACCTGCGCCTTTTTTTCCTCTGATGCCTCCGGCTGCTTTTTTCTGGAAAACGCCGGGAAGCTCTCCAGCTGCGCAAATGCCCTGTAAAAAGCATCGTAGGTCTCACATTCGCTCAGCGGTCTGACACTACGCAGCGCTGAGAGGATCTGATCTTCATAGGCCCCCGGGCCGTCAGGAAGCAGCGTGATCGCGCGGGCTTTTTCAAGCAGGTTTACGCAATAGAGCACCTTCTCCTTCGCGTCATTTACAAGAAGCCTGACCCATGCGCGGTCCTCAAGCTCCCGCGTGGTTGATGCGCGGTACGCATCAAGACAGCTTCTTCGCCATTCTGCCGGCCATGGATACGCCATCGAATAATCATAAAAACGAATGATCAGATCGGCGATCTGCTCATCCGAGCGTCCCGGCGCAAAACACTCGGCAAACCGCCGGTAACGCTCCGGAAGTTCTTCGCATCTTTCCTCAAGGAGCTGCGCGGCAGCGTCCTTTTTCAGAAGTTTTGTCTCGCCTTCATCTGCCATCCGAAACGACGGATCCAGACGGATCTCGTGAAAATGATCCCGGATCACATCCAGACAGAAACTGTGGATCGTCGTTATCCTGGCGTGCTGTACAAGAGTGATCTGCTTCTGAAGAAGTTCATCGGAAGGATCCTCCCGGAGTCTTGCCTCTATGGCTCCCCGGATCCGCTCCCGCATCTCACCTGCCGCCGCGCTCGTAAATGTAACGACCAGAAGCCTGTCCACATCCACCGGATGTACCGGATCCGTGATCAGCCCCAGGATCCTTTCAACAAGTACGGCGGTTTTCCCGGATCCCGCAGCTGCGGACACAAGCAGACCGCAGTTTCTTGCCCTGATTACTTCCCTCTGCTCGTCTGTCCACCTATCTGTCATCTTTATCCTCCCTCGTACTCATGATCGCCTTCCACAGCTGCGCGGCATCTCTGTCATGCAGCGTTCTGTAGGCAAACGAGGGATGTCTCGGATCAAATCCGCACACGTCCCTGTACCTGCAATAATCACAAGCCGTCTCTTTTTTGCGTTTATACGGCGCCGGAGCGATCCTTCCCTTCAGGATTCCCCGGCCCAGCTGCCTGGCTTTTTCCCGGGCAAAACGTTCCAGGCCTTCGAACTGCTGTGTACTCGCCACCTTTGACCTTGCCCCTATGGAACCGTCCTTGTTGCGCTGGACCGGTATCATGAGGGATGTTCCGGCAAAGCTGCTGTCCATGGCGCTTATGATCTCATCCCGCCCGTTAACAAGCCCGCTGGGCCGAAGTGCCTTCAGCAGTCCGTTTCTTCGTTTCTCCTCGTCCGGCATATCCTTTGCCTTCAGGAACGGGTCCTTCACAGGGCTGTAAAGAATGCCGGCCGGAACAGCCCTCCTGCCATTTTCTGCCCTGCCTTCCATCTCAAGGGCTGCCTGAAGATAGATCACCAGCTGCAGCTGCAGTCCGAAGAAAAACGCATTCAGGTCGAATGTCGTATTCCCCGATTTATAGTCGACGACCTTTACGAATACTTCATCCTCCGTGGCACACAGGTCCACCCTGTCAATTCGCCCCTGAAGGCTCAGCTTTTCCGTGGGCGAAAGAGGAATGGATGCTGCTCTCAGGTCCCCGGTCTCATGAAACGGAAGTTCAAAGACAGCAGGTTCAAAAGAACCTGCCCGGATCTGTTCCGTTACGGTCCGGACGGCACGTTTCATGATCCTGCGCATCTTAAGCACCAGAAATCTGTTTCTGGCTGTATCCGTAAACAGCTTTGACCCATACATCAGGACTGCCTCATCCATGCACTCATCGACCAGCCGGTCCCTCTGATCATCATCAGGATCCGTCCACCGGATCCCACGTCTTTTCAGGAGCTTGGCGTACTGCTCAAATACTCCATGCATCAGATTTCCCATGTCAGCCATCCGGACCTGAAATATCTCACGCTCCCGCAGCTTCAGGCCATACTGGGCGAAATGACTGAAAGGACACTTTGCAAACAGTTCAAGCCTTGACACGCTTCCCTGCAGATGCTTACCGTACAGGTCCGCAGCCGTCTCCTCAGACAGAGTTCCCCTGGCCGCAGCAGCACTCCCTCCGGGACATGCTTCCAGAAGGCGCAGCACCCTCTCGCGGTAGGCATCCTCAGAAAGGTACTGCCGCAGAAGTTCCTGAAGCTCCCTATCTTCCTCTCCATGCGTTTCAGGCATATCGCACAGCTTTGCTGCCAGCCAGGATGTCCCTGTTCTGAGTGTCGCTGCACCCTGAAGCGTGTCCCTTACGTCTCCGTCTTTGACCGGAAGGCAGAGCATCCGGGAAAGAAGACCTGCCGCGTATGACGGTCTCTTTCCCTTTCCGTCGCTTCCGCTCCTGCAGAAAGAAAGAAACAGTTTCTCAGAAGGTCTGGCCAGTGCCAGATACAGATAGAACCGCTGCAGATAGCTGTTCTCTCTCTCTCCGGGAGAGAGCTCAAAGCCTTCCTTCTCCAGGAGTTCTCTTTCGATGGAAGAGAGAAACCCGGGTGCTCCCTGCACCGCAGGGACCCATCCGTCATTCAGTCCCAGGAAAAACAGGACACGGATAGAACCCAGGCGCGTCCTCTGCAGGTCTCCCGCATGGACTTCATCCAGTGACGGAGGCGTAAGCCCGATACGCGCGTCAGAGAAACCTGCTTCCAGGATTTTTTCATACTCTCTCCGGCTTATCTTTTCATCGCCCAGAAGAAATACAAGCTCATCCAGCTGCTTTGCCACGGCAGCAAATACCTGCGAATATTCCCGCGCCCGGCTCTCCTCGCCTTTTTCGCTGAAGCTGACGGCAAGATCGGAAAGCTGCTCCTGAAGGTCAAAGCTCTCCATTGCTTCATAAAGCGCCTTTGAGTAATCCCGCACAGTCCTGCCCTGGCCTGTCATGGCATCCGCGAACGGCCCCAGCTTCTCCATAAGCTGCTGCCTTGCTTCTTCGCAAACCTCTGCTTCCTCTGCGGGAAACCGCGGTGACACCGCTGTCCACGCTTCGCTCCACCGGCGTTTCCCACGGATACCAAAGGCAAGAACATAGTTTTCCATCCGGTCAACGGTATCTCTGTCGATCCGGCCGCAGCCTGTTCGAAGAAAGGCAAACATGCTCTCATAGGAAAAATCATTCTGAATGATACCCAGCAGCCCCCGGATAAATGAAAGACAGGGGTTTGCGCTCACCTGTATCGTCCGGTCAATAAACACAGGTATATCATACGCGTCAAATATCCTGCGGATATGATTCTCGTAATCAGGCAGGCTGCCGGCGATCAGGGCGATCTGGCTGTACCTCATCTTTCCATCCCTGACAAGGTCCCGGATCCTTACAGCTGCGCTGATTACTTCCTGCATGGGATTTGCGCAGGAAAGGATCACTGTATCCTGCGCAGGAGAGGCCATTGTTCCTGTTTTTTTCCCGGTCCTGAACAGGTTCTTTTCAATAAACCAGAGACCGCTTCCTTCCCTGAACCTTCCGGTCTTTTCTCCGCTGAGCAGTACCGGTTCTTCCACCGGTACATGCAGCGAGCGGCACAAACCGCTTATGGCCTGTACCGTCTTCCGGCTCAGGGCAAACAGTTCGTGGGGCAGGATCCTTCCGTACATATCCTGGTCCGGATCCGCAGTCAGGCTCACGCATACATGCTCCGCAATGGGAAGAATTGCGCGAAGCGCATTCATCTGGACAGGCGTAAACCCTGTAAACCCGTCAAAAAAAAGAACACTGCCCCAAAGCATGTCCGACCCCGAAGCCGCCTGGGCAAAAACATTCAGAAGTTCTTCGCCGGTGATATACCGGTCTCTTCGAAACTCCGCAGTTTTCTCACGCAGCACGCGAAGATCCCTGAGCTTGCAGCAGAGCTGCGGACTACCTTTGGCCGTCTCGATCATCTGATCAAGTTCCTCATCCCCTATGGCATACTGATCCATCTCTGACAGGATCGATTTGACCTGGGATATATAACCGGGCTGATCCAGGCGTCCGCGCATGACCTCCAGCGAATCCTTCTCCCTGCCTGCGACAAGACGCAGGATCAGATTCTTGCCCGTTTCCGTCAGCACCTCTCCCGTTCTCGTTCCGGTCTCTTCAAACACCCGGAAAGCAAGCCGTTTAAAGCTGAGCACATCAATATTCAGGATCCCTCCGCGGGGATGCATGCAGACAAGCTCTCTGGCTGCCTGCACTGTAAACTGCTCCGGTACGATCAGGATGTATTTCTTTCCGGGATCCTCCATGGACTCACGGATCAGCCTCTGGAGCAGATAGGTGGTCTTTCCGCTGCCTGCTCCGCCGAGAATAAACTGAAGCGCCATCTGTCATTGTCCTTTCTGCGCAAAAGCACATGTCCTGTATACACGGAAAGCCGGAGCCGCATGCACTGCGGCGCCCGGCTTTCCCGACAGCTGCATCACAAAATTAATACAGCTGATATCCGTTTGGATTGGTTCCATACTCATAGTTCTTCAGCAGATCTATGTTCGCCAATTCGTAAGTGTTGAAGATGGATGAAGAAAACTGCGAGGAGGCTGTGGTCCCGCGGTACCAGGATTTCGACCCGAAATAGTCCCTGAGTTCCTGGCTCTGGAATATATATCCTCTTCTCGCGTATATCTCATTTCTGGCGTAGCAGACCATCTGCAGCGTCAGACCGGACAGATCATCCATCGTCAGGTACCGGGAGTCACTGTCCTCAAATATGTACTCTGAAACAGGCGCCTCCCGGGCTTCTCCCATCGCCTCGGCTTCATTTCCGTAATCCGCGTACGCGTATGAACCTATACTGTCGTAGGTGTATTTCTGGTCAAGTACGTATCCGCCGGGAGTCCTGGACATTTCCTCAGCATACAGGCTTTGGATATTTGACCGTTCAAACACGTTCAGGGAGTCTTCCGAAAAATCTCCCGGGGATATGTAGCCCCAGTACCAGTTCTTCTGGTTAAAATAATCCGAAAGCTCCAGTGAATTGAACATCATGCCATGCCTTGCGTAGATCTCGTTTCTCGCGTAGCAAAGCTCCTGGAGAGACAGCTGGATGAGTTCCTCATTCCCAAGGTACCGCCGGCTGCTGTCCGGAAAGATGCTGCTCTCAGGATCCACATAGTATTCGTCGTAGCTGTACGCCGAAGTTTGTCCTTCCACATAGGCATACACAGCGTCATAGCTGTAGGAGACCCCGTCCGTAATATAGCCGCCCAGTTCGCTCTCCCGCCTGCTCAGCAGATCAGCATTTGCCTGCTCATATGCGTTGAGTCTGTCATCGGCAAACTCCTCAGCCGGGATCACAGGGTTGTACCAGTCCTGCTGCAGAAAATAGTTCTGCAGTTCTTCCGATAAAAACATCCGGCCGTTCCTGGCATATATCTCATTTTTTGCGTAACAGACGACCTGCGCCGGCATATCCTCAATATCCTCATACTGATAGTAGATCCTGGAACTGTCAGGAAGGATACTGATTCCCCGCTCAGACGCGAAAGCTGTGAGGGCAGAGGCAGTAAAAAGCGAGGCAGCAAAAACAGGCATTGCCAGCAGCACGATCGCGCAGGCAGACAGAATCATCTGTTTTACTTTCAGCATCTTACCCCTCCTTCCAGAATATACAGCCGGCTGGCCGGCTCAGCTGTCAGCTTCCGTCTCTGCAGACTATCAGCAGCCGAGTGCCTTCAGGCGTTCCTGCACCTGTGCCATCATCTGCTCATATTTTGCGAGCTTTCTGCGCTCTTCCTCAACCTTTGCAGCCGGAGCGCGTCCGATAAACTTTTCGTTTGAAAGCATTCCGCGGGATCTCTCAAGCTCTTTTTCAAGCTTTTTCTCCTCACCCCGCAGGCGCTCGATCTCCTTCTCCGTATCCACAAGTTCAGAGAGCGGAATGTAGATCGCTGCCTCATGGATCAGCGCGGATACGGCGTCTTCGCCAATGCCGGCACGATCCTCACGCACCTCAACATCGCTCGCGAAGCCAAGTGTTGCGAAGAAAACGCGGCCCTTCTCAAAGATCCCCCGGATCTGCGGATTTGCGGATACGACAAATACCTTTGCCTTCCTTGAGGGCGGAACATTCATATCTGTACGTACATTACGGATAGCGCGGACAGCTTCCTTGATCACCTCAACGGAATTCTCCTCCTGCGTAAAGCTCCAGTCCTCACGATAGCGGGGCCACTCAGAGATCATGATCGTCTCTTCTTCTGTCTGAAGCGTGCAGAAGATCTCCTCTGTAATGAAAGGCATAAACGGATGCAGCAGCTTAAGCGCGCGGATCAGGACCGTCTTGAGCGTCCAGAGCGCTGCTGCCTTTGTTGTGTCAGCGTCATTATAAAGACGCGGTTTGACCATCTCGATATACCAGTCGCAGAATTCTTCCCAGATAAAATCATACACCTTCTGAACAGCGATTCCGAGTTCAAATTTATCCATGTTCTCGGTCACTTCCGCAGAGAGCGTATTGACCTTGGAAAGGATCCACTTATCGGCATCTGTCAGCTCCGATGTATCCAGGTCAGCCTTCACGTCCGCCTTCTCGAGATTCATCATTATAAATCTGGACGCGTTCCAGACTTTATTCGCGAAATTCCTGGATGCCTCTACTCTCTCATAATAGAAGCGCATGTCATTGCCGGGCGCGTTTCCGGTGACAAGCGTCATACGCAGAGCATCAGCTCCGTACTGGTCAATGATCTCAAGCGGGTCAATGCCGTTGCCCAGGGATTTGCTCATCTTCCTTCCCTGAGAATCACGTACCAGTCCATGGATCAGGACATACTTGAACGGAGATTTTCCGGTCTGCTCCAGAGATGAAAATACCATACGGATGACCCAGAAGAAAATGATGTTATACCCTGTTACGAGAACATCCGTCGGGAAGAAATAATCCATCTCCGGTGTCTCATGCGGCCATCCGAGCGTGGAGAACGGCCACAGAGCAGAGGAGAACCATGTATCCAGGGAATCCTCATCCTGCGTCATGTGCGTGCCGCCGCAGTGCGGGCAGATCTTCGGAGCGCCGCCCTTCTGAACCGTGATCTCATTGCAGTCGCCGCAGTAATACGCGGGAATTCTGTGGCCCCACCACAGCTGTCTGGAGATGCACCAGTCCTTGATATTCTCAAGCCAGTGCGTATAGATCTTGTCAAAGCGCTCAGGCACGAAATTGAGGTCTTCCGTCTGAAGAACATCCAGCGCCGCCTGCGCCATTTCTTTCATATGGACGAACCACTGCGGCTTGATCATCGGCTCTACCGTCGTCTTGCAGCGGTCGTGCACACCTACAGCATGTGTATGCGGAACGACTTTTACAAGAAGGCCAAGCTCTTCAAGGTCCTTCACCACTGCCTTCCTGGCTTCGTATCTGTCCATTCCGGCGTACCTGCCGCACCGCTCGTTCATCGTTGCGTCATCATTCAGGATATTGATCTCAGGCAGGTCATGACGCTTTCCTACTTCAAAGTCGTTCGGGTCATGGGCCGGTGTGATCTTCACGCAGCCGGTTCCGAATTCCTTGTCAACATAGGAATCCGCGATCACCGGGATCTGTCTGCCTGTGAGCGGAAGCTCAAGCATTTTGCCGACAAGATCCTGATACCGCTCATCTTCCGGATTAACAGCAACCGCTGTATCTCCGAGCAGCGTTTCGGGACGGGTCGTCGCGATCTCTACAAAGCGGCCTTCTTCCCCGACGATCGGATAATTGATATGCCAGAAGAAACCGTTCTGGTCCTCATGCTCGACCTCAGCGTCAGACAGAGATGTCTGGCAGACCGGACACCAGTTAATGATGCGGCTTCCCTTGTAGATCCAGCCTTTTTTATAAAGGCGGCAGAAAACCTCCTCAACCGCTTCCGAGCAGCCCTCATCCATGGTAAACCGCTCACGGTCCCAGTCGGCAGAAGCACCCAGCTTCTGAAGCTGATTAATGATCCGGCTGCCGTATTCCTCTTTCCATTTCCAGGCGTACTTAAGGAACTCTTCCCGGCCGATCTCGTGCTTGTCGATTCCCTGCTCCTTGAGCATATTCGTGACCTTGACCTCCGTAGCGATGGCCGCATGGTCAGTTCCCGGCTGCCAGAGCGCGGAATATCCCTGCATTCTCTTGTACCGGATCAGAATATCCTGAAGCGTATTATCCAGCGCGTGTCCCATATGCAGCTGGCCGGTGACATTGGGCGGGGGCATAACGATCGTAAACGGCTTTCTGCTCCTGTCTACTTCGGCGTGGAAATACTTCTTTTCAAGCCATTTCTGGTAGATACGATCCTCCATGCCCTTCGGATCGTAAGTCTTGGATAATTCTCTGCTCATAACTGCTCCTTCTGCTCATATAATCTTCAGCCGCGCCTCATGCGCCATGGCGTATGAGGGCAGGCGTGTGCTTCCTAATCAGTTTCCTCCGGTGTTCCGGTTCCGGTGAGCGAATCGATCTTCTCCCATATCTCATCTCTTCCCTGCTTTGTCAGCGCTGAGAACGGAATGATCACCGTCCCCGGCAGCAGACGCAGCCCCTCACGCAGTGTCTTCAGCTGCTTCGGGATCTGGCTTCGTTTGATCTTATCCAGTTTTGTGGCAATGATCACGGGTTCGTACCCGCTCTTTACGATCCAGTCATACATCATGACATCATTGTTCCCCGGATCGTGGCGTATATCGACAAGCAGAAATACCATTTTCAGCTGCTTCGAGCCGCGCAGGTATTTTTCGATCAGTTTACCCCAGGCAGCCTGCGCTTCCCTGGAAGCTCTGGCGTACCCGTACCCCGGCAGGTCAACAAGAAATATTTCATGATTGATCTCATAAAAATTGATCGTCTGCGTCTTGCCTGGCTGGGAGCTGGTCCTTGCCAGGTTCTTCCGGTTCATCAGCGCGTTGATCAGAGATGATTTCCCGACGTTGGACTTACCGGCAAACGCAACCTGCAGCTGATCAAGTTCAGGCAGCCTGCTCGTCGGTCCGCAGACCAGGGAAAGCTGTGCGTCTTTGATTATTTTCATGCTTCACCATCTGTATATGTACCATACAACGAAACATGCCGGCGGGCAAGATGCTCCCGCCTGTATTTTCCGCATGGTTTTCTTAAAAAAGCTTCATCAGTGCCGGTCAGACCAGTGCTGCCCTGAGGACCTCTTCCATGGTTCTGACATAGATGATCTCGATCCTGTCTGTGATCTCTGATGAAAGCTCTTCGATCACAGGCCTGTTCTCCGCAGGCACGAGCACCGTGCGGATCCCAGCGTTCGCGGCTGCCAGAAGCTTTTCCTTAAGTCCCCCGACAGGAAGCACACGCCCGCGCAGCGTGATCTCGCCGGTCATGGCGACATCTCCCCGGACCGGCTTATCAGTCACCGCCGAAAAAATAGCGGCGGCCATCGTAATGCCTGCCGACGGCCCGTCCTTGGGCACGGCTCCCTCGGGAATGTGGATGTGTATGTCATGCTTTGCGAAGAAATCGGGATCGATCGAATACTTCTCTGCGGCCGAGCGGATAAAACTGATGCCGGTCCGCGCCGATTCCTTCATGACATCACCCAGCTGTCCTGTCAGCTGGATCTCACCCTTGCCTGGCATGACGTTGACCTCGATCTGAAGCGTATCGCCGCCTACGGTGGTCCATGCCAGACCGCGGACTATGCCGATCTGCGGACTGCCGTCCGCTTTATCCACTCTATATTTTTTCCTGCCCAGATAATGCTGTACATTACCCGCAAGAACACGGACGCATCCCTTATGATCCTCCAGGATCTCCCGGGCAGCCTTCCTGCAGATCTCACCGATCTTGCGCTCGAGCTGACGCACGCCCGCTTCTCTTGTATATCCGGAGATGATCAGCTTCAGGGCGCCGGGGGTGATGGTCAGCTGTCCCCTGTCGAGTCCGTGATGCTCCATCTGCTTTGCTACGAGATGCTCCCTGGCAATATGGAGTTTTTCATTCTCCGTATAGCTGCTGACCTCGATCACTTCCATCCTGTCAAGAAGCGGCCTCGGGATCGTATGCATATCGTTAGCGGTCGCTATGAACAGAACCTGTGACAGATCGATGGGTATCTCTATATAATGATCGGCAAACCTGCAGTTCTGTTCCGAATCAAGAACCTCCAGGAGCGCCGAGGCCGTATCGCCTTTATAATCGCTGCTGACCTTGTCGATCTCATCGAGAAGCATCAGCGGATTATTAACGCCTGCCGTCCGGATGCCTGCAGCGATCCTTCCGGGCATAGCCCCTATGTATGTCCTTCTGTGGCCTCTGATCTCCGCTTCATCCCGGATGCCTCCGAGGGAGATGCGGACATATTTCTTATTCAGCGCGCGGGCCACCGATCGCGCGATCGATGTCTTGCCTGTGCCCGGAGGACCGACCAGGCAGAGGATCGGGCTGTCGCCCTTTCTGGTCAGGATCCGTACGGCCAGGAATTCAAGAACTCTCTCCTTGACATCCTCCAGCCCGTAATGATCCTCTTCCAGGATCTGCTTGGCCTTCTTCAGGTCTTCATTATCCTCAGATGCCTTATTCCAGGGCATATCCAGAAGCGTTTCGATATATGTCCTGGAAACAGACGCTTCCGCGGAATTGCCGCCGAGGCTTCGAAGACGGCTGATCTCCTTGCGTATCTTCTCCGTCACATTCTCGTCAGCATCCAGCGTTTTCAGGCGCTCCATGTACGCGTCCGCGTCATTCATGGGAGAATCTTCCCCCAGTTCTTCGCGGATGGCTTTCATCTGCTCTCTCAGTATATATTCCTTCTGGTTCTTATCGATTCTTTCCCTGACCTTCTGCTGCAGATCGTTGCGGATCTGGCTGATCTCCACTTCATTCAGCAGGTACATGCACAGGAGCTCATACAGGTCCGAAATTGAAGCCGTTTCGAGCAGCGCCTGCCTTTTTTTCCAGTCCAGCGGCAGATTGACAGACACAAGATGAAGGAGCGTGCGCAGCGATGTCGTCTCGCTGACCTGCTTTGCAAGCTCCCTGCCGATCTTTTTATTATCCATGATGTAGGTATCAAAGAACTCTTTGACCACCCTTGCCATGGCTTCCTGTTCGTTTCCGGACATGTTTTCATCCTGCCCGATCTCATCAGGCACTATGGCCGCGATCAGATATCTGTCCGTATCCCTGAGGTCATCCAGCCGGGCGCGGTATTTGCCCTCCACCATGACCCGCATGGTATTCTGCGGGAGTTTTGCCGCGCTTCTGACCTGAGCAACCGTTCCGTAGGTAAACAGGTCAGAAACAGAAGGTTCCTGTACATCCGTATCCCTCTGGGTGATCAGGAAAAGAAGACTGTCTCCCCGCATGGCGCTCTCAAGCGCCATGACCGATTTCTCCCTGCGGATGTCAAAGTGAGTGATCATCCCCGGGAGAACTGTCATGCCCCGCAGCGGAATGGCAGGCATATAAATTTTATCATTCATTGTTTTCACTGATAGTATGCTTATGGATCCTTATGTTATAAACAATGATCAGGCCGTCTCCTCGCCCGTCTCCGGCAGGGCTCCCTGCCTGAAGGTAAGCACCGGAGCACCGGTTCCCTCAATTACTTCGCGTGTAACGCGGCATTTGATGATATTTTCATTGGAAGGAATTTCGTACATCAGATCCCGCATTGCTTTCTCGATGATCGCACGAAGGCCTCTTGCGCCCGTCTTGCGAAGCATCGTCATGTCAGCAATGGCCTCAACGGCCGCGTCATCAAATTCAAGCTGTACTCCGTCCAGCTCGAAGAGTCTCTGATACTGCCGGATGAGGGCGTTCTTCGGCTCCCGGAGGATACGGATCATGGCATCCTTGTCAAGAGAATCAAGGGAGACAACGACCGGAAGCCTTCCGATAAATTCCGGGATCAGCCCGTACTTCATCAGATCCTCCGGAAGAACACTCTTGAATATCTCTCCGACGCTCTTCTTGCGCACGTCTGTGATATCAGACATGAATCCCATGGATTTTGAATCCATGCGGTTTCCAATGATCTTTTCAAGCCCGTCAAATGCTCCGCCGCACATGAACAGGATATTGGTCGTATCGATCTGAATGAGTTCCTGGTGCGGATGCTTTCTTCCGCCCTGCGGCGGTACCGAGGCAATGGTTCCCTCCAGAATCTTCAGCAGAGCCTGCTGAACGCCTTCACCGGATACATCCCTTGTGATCGATACGTTCTCCGCTTTCCGGCTGATCTTATCGATCTCATCGATATAAACGATGCCGTGCTCTGCTCTGTGCACGTCGCCGCCGGCTGCCTGAATGACCTTGAGAAGGATGTTCTCAACGTCCTCGCCCACATAGCCTGCCTCAGTCAGCGATGTGGCGTCAGCAATGGCAAACGGTACATTGAGTACTTTCGCGAGAGTCTGCGCAAGATATGTTTTTCCGGAACCGGTCGGTCCCAGCAGAAGGATATTGCTCTTCTGCAGTTCAACTTCATCTGATTTGCGTCTGCTGCCGGACAGAATTCTCTTATAGTGGTTATACACGGCGACAGACATGGTCCTCTTTGCGTCTTCCTGCCCGATCACATACTCATCAAGGAATGCCTTGATCTCCTTCGGCTTCAGGAGGTTGATCTCGCCTGAGTCATCATGAAGATCATCCCGCTCATCATACATCTCCTCATCTATGATCTCCGCGCAGATATCAATGCATTCATCACAGATATAGACCCCGTTGGGACCAGCAATAAGCTTCTTGACCTGAGACTCTGTCTTGTTGCAGAAAGAGCACCGGATCTTATCACCCGATTTAATTGCCATTATGTATTATCCTCTTTGCGATATAATAAAAAATCAATAATCTACCTGTACACCGGCCGATGCCGGCAGATACCCGGAGCACTGCGTGCCGGGCATTTATCAAGAAGGGCTGCGGCAGGCGCATTCTCTCATGTGAGTGACGAATATGCCTGCAGCAGCCCGCATTCTGCTTTATCTTGTTGTTACAACTTCGTCAATCAGACCATAGGCTTTTGCCTGCTCCGCCGTCATCCAGTTATTACGGTCTGTATCGAGTTCGATCTTTTCCATCGTCTGGCCGGTATTGGCTGCAAGGTGCTCATTCAGCTTTGTACGCGTTCTCAGAATATTATCCGCAGCGATCTTGATATCGCTTGCCTGGCCCTGTGCTCCGCCCAGCGGCTGATGAATCATGATCTCCGAATTCGGAAGGGCAAAACGTTTTCCCTTTGTTCCGCCTGCAAGGAGGAAAGCACCCATGCTTGCCGCCATGCCAATGCAGATCGTGGATACGTCGCACTTGATATAGCGCATCGTATCATAGATGGCAAATCCGTCTGTTACTGATCCGCCCGGGCTGTTGATATACAGATGGATATCCTTATTCGGGTCCTGGGATTCCAGAAACAGCAGCTGCGCCACGATACTGTTTGCTGTTATGCTGTTGACTTCATCTCCGAGAAAAATGATTCTGTCCTTCAGAAGTCTGGAGTAAATATCGTAAGAACGCTCTCCGCCGTTCACCTGCTCAATAACATATGGAATAAATGGCATGATGATACCTCCTGTCTGTATTATTCAGCTGTTTCCTCAGTTTCCTTCTTCGGTACTTCCACCGCGCTGTCGCGGATCAGCTCAGCTGCAGCCTGGACTGCAAGATCACTTCTGATCTGCTCCTTCTCTTCTTCGCTGATCATTCCCTTCAATTTCTCCGGCTCCATCTTGTACTGCTCAGCCATTTTTGTGAT
>CADCOP010000115.1 GCA_902803065.1 uncultured Lachnospiraceae bacterium
ACAGAACTCATTAGCGCCTGTCATTGCGCCTTCGCTGGTGGGCAGATAGAAATAATCAACAGTGCCTGCTTCGTAAGCTTCCTGCATTGCAGCGATCTCCCAGTCGCCGATGTAGTACATAGCGCTCTGGCCATCAAGGAACATAGCCTGTGCGGTAGCGTAATCCGTGGCGCCAAAGCCTTCCTGGAAATATTTGCCGATCTTCTGCATGAAATCGATGCCGTCTCTGCCTTCCTGGTCGCCCATGGAAGCTTCGCCCTGGCTGAGGCGGATGATATAGTCGTTTCCTGTCTCACGGAAAGGCATGAATGCGAGATAGCGGAGTACCGGCCAGCGGTCCGTACCGTCTACGGAGATCGGAGTGATGCCTGCGTCCTGAAGCTTCTGGCATACATCCAGCCATTCGTCCATTGTTGTCGGAACTTCAAGGCCGTTGTCAGCAAAGATCTGCTTGTTGTACCAGATCATCTCAACATGGTATTCCAGCGGAAGAGTATACATGGTTCCGTTGACAAATTCCTGATAAGCAAGTGCTGTGGGCTGATAGCTGTCATAGAGACCCTGGTCTTCAAGCCAGCTCTTGACATCTACAAGAAGGCCCGCGTCTACCAGCTCCTGGCAGTACGGCGTAGCGTCGATGTCGATGATGTCGGGCATGTTGTTGCCTGCGATCAGTGTTCTGAGCTTGGAAAGATAAGAAGGACGGTCTGCTTCCGTGATCACTTCGAGCTGCCAGTTTCCGTCATGCTCATCGCTGTACTGCTGGGCGATCTCACGGATCGTCAGGTCGATCGCTCCGTCAACCGGTCTGGAAGCATACCATGTGACTGTAACAGGCTCTTCATCTGCCATGGCTGTCATGGAACCGGCGCTGAGCATGGTGCCGATCATTGCTGCTGCGAATAAGGTCATCAACATTCTTTTTTTCATTGTTTACCTCCATTTCGTGGTTTATCCGTGCGGGATAAGTATTCTGATGGGTTATCTGAGACTTCCGGTGTCACCGCGGAAGTGATCATTCTGTTAATAAGATATTATTATCTGCGGTACACTTTCATTTCCAGGCCGCTGACGGATCCCTGCACCAGGTAGATCCCGGCGCATTTCCCGGTATGGTTGTAGATCCTGGTAGAGAGGGCGACCCGGTCATTTACATAGATCACGCAGATGTCATCCTCGCGGAAGACCCGGATCCGGTAATCCGGTCCTTTGGGAAGCGGCCGCATCGTCTCTACGGCAAAGGAACAGTCTCCATTGATCTGCCACTGATAGCGGCCCTGGCTGGCGCATCTTGGCCACTGATCCATCGCCATCATATTCATGGACGGTTTCATCTTGAGAAAACATCCGCTTTCCAGGCCGCTCTGCGAGTGGAGTACGATTCCCAGTTCAGAGGCTTCTTCCAGCCGGAAGCGGATGTCCGCGTAAAACCCGTCCTCAGGGACAGGGATCAGGGCGGACCCCATGTTCTGCGCTTCAAGCCGTTTCAGACCGGCGTTCCAAGATGCGTTCCAGGTCTCCGGCTCCTGGGCGGGCAGCGCTTTCCTGAAAAACTCTGTCATCCGCGGGATCGGCTTTACGGTGAGCTCGCCGGTATCAGGATCCTGAACGACTTCGTGTATCACCATCGTTCCGCCCCATTCCCAGCTGCCAAAATCCGTATTACCGAATTTGGATGGAATCCATCCGAAGGCGAAACGCTTCTGCCCGTCCGAAGCTGTTTTGATGGCATAATTGGCCCTGCTGTCAAAGGCGTCATTTTCGGGGATCCGCCAGGGACCCGCGGGCGACGTGCCTATCCGGTAGTGGGTCACAAACCTGTCGTTGAAAGTAGAGAAGACCAGGTACCACCAGTTCCCCATCCGGAATACCTCCGGACATTCCATTGTTACATACATTCCCGGACTGAAAAAGGGCTGCTCATATGTCCAATGGGTCAGATCATCCGATTTGCACAGGGCAAGGCACCCGCCGCGCAGGGCGCCTTCTCCCTTTTTCCTGGCTGCCAGGATCATCCACCAGCATGCGTCCTCATCATTATAGAAGACGTAAGGGTCACGCCAGTCGAAGCTTTCGTAGATGGCATCGTCCGCGGTCATACGGAAATCAGGGTCCGGGCTCAGATGATACAGATCCGGTCCGGTTGCTCTCATGACAGACTGGACCGCTTTTCCGTCGATACATACTTTTTCATTGAAGGCGGTGAAGAAGACGATGTACTGGCCGTCAGCCGCGCGTACCACCGAACCGGTGTAGCAGTTGGCGTTCGGTTCATCTTCTTTTCCCCTGGGGATCGCTTCGCCGTGATATTCGAGGGAGCACAGATCCTTCGTCGTTACCAGATGCCATGTGGTTTCTTCGGCATACGTCCCTTCTTCCCGGCATCTTGGATCATGGAGATAGAAAGCGTAATAGGTTCCATCTTCATAATAGGGGATCAGGTCACCAACCCAGGCATTCTGGGGCCTGAAAAAAAGCTTTTCCATGACCAACCTCGCTTTCCAGAATAAGTGTGCATTAATAGTAACGTGCGCACTAAAATGTGCATTTATAGATTGGATACACAGTGCATTTTATGCTTCCTATGCACTCATCATACAGCCTGCACTCTCGGAATGCAACAGATATTTGCCCGAGAATCCACGATTCTCCATTTAGTTCAATCGCCATATCGTCTTTTTAACTAAAATTATCAAATAATTGTGCATTTTCAGGAGGAGAAAACCGCAAATGCACATTTTTGAACATTTGTATGCATTTTGTGCATTCTAGATTTACAATGCAAACAGGGTGTGATATACTTTTGGCATCATATGAATCACATGAAAACCGGGGATGAATACTATGAAATGTACGATCAAAGATATAGCCAGGGAATTACAGCTTTCACGAAATACGGTAGCCAAGGTGCTGAATCATAAAGGCGGCGTTTCGGAAAAAACGGCCCGTCTGGTCCTGGCAAAAGCAAGAGAGATGAATTATCAGATGGTGATCGATGAAGGGAACGCAAGTCACACCAGCATTCCGACACAGCAGATTCTGCTGCTTGCCCGGGCTTCCGTTAATTATTCCGGGTTCTGGATCCAGGTCATGAAGGGAATAGAACAGGTGCTTCGTGACACGGAATATTCCCTGCAGCTGGCAATGATGGATGATGACGACATTAAGAATCTGCGGTTTCCATCCGTCATCAGTTCCCTTTCCGTCAGAGGACTGATCCTGGTTGAACTGTGTGACAGAGGTGTCTGTGAAGCAGCGCTTTCTTATGGTCTGCCAACTGTGACGATCGATATGCCAAGGGACAGCGAAGGGATCATCGGCCACATGGATATTGTGACCATGGAAAACAAGGAGCCGGTGCGGGCGCTGGTAAGTTCCCTGATCAGCAAAGGCTGCCGTGATTTCGCCTTTGCCGGCGACGTCTATACCTATAACATAGGGCGCGGCTTCCAGGAACGCTACGATGCTCTTATTGAAGAGCTGGCTGCAAACGGGCTTGCTCTCAACGAAAAAGCATCCATGCTGAGGGAGACAGACCAGCAGCTGATGAACATCAGCTACATCGTCTCTTTCCTGAAGCGGCTGGATCATCTGCCCCAGGTCTACCTGTGCGGCAATGACTGGACCGCCATCCAGCTGATGCATGGCATCCAGTTTCTGGGCTACTCTGTTCCGAGAGATGTTTCCGTCATCGGTTTTGACAACATCCCCGAATCGACCAACACGCTGCCGCCGCTGACAACGATCAACACCCCGAAGGAACGCCTGGGTATCGCCGCAGCCAGATGCCTGCTTGAGAGGATTGATGATCCCTCCATCCCCTTTGTCTACTCGCAGTACATGACAGATATCGTTATCCGTGGAAGTTCGGTATAAAGCAATGGCCGGCAAATTGCTTTGTTCTGTGTACTTCACCGCTCTTCAAATCCACGGTGGATCAGATGCTCTTTCAGAAGCCTGAGCGGCCTGGATGTATCATTCTGCAGAAGAAGGTATCTGCCATAGTCAACACCCGAGAGAGGAATGCTGATCAGCGGAGCTACGTCGACAGCGAGGCCTGAATCGTGAATGTATACAACACCGTTTCGTGCCTGTTCGGTCATATCGTAGCGGCTGACAGCGCTCGGATGCGGTAAAATGTCTAAGCCTAGTGCGGAAGCAGTCTTGTCGAGACCGCTTAATGTCAGCAGAATGATCTCGGTATAGACCCTGTGGCCATGAAGGTCCTGAAGAGACAATACAGAATGGTCTGCCAGAGGATGATCGGGAGCCATGATGCAGGCCAGCTCTCCTTTGCCGTAATACAGAGGGATATACCCTTTCGAATGCCATTCACTGATGTGGTCCGGGGTTGCCGGTACAGGGAACAGATCGATGCGGCCTTTGAAAAATAAGTTCTGCCAGTGGTCAGTCGAAATAAAGGAACGTTCAATGCTGACTGTTTTATACTTGTTTACGAAGTCTGACAGTACCTTATCCAGAGGCCGCAGGGTCAGATGCGGGACCTGGCAGATGCGCAGCCACATCTGCTCATCCCTGACGCATATCTCAGAAATGGTGTTTTTCATTTTAGTATACAGGGGCTTCAGATTCTGTTCCAGTTTCTGACCGGTATCGGTCAGGCGGCAGCCGGTTTTTGTCCGCTGGAACAGCATCACGCCAAGCTCCGCTTCCAGCGAATCGATTCTTTTCTTGAGGGCAGGCTGGGAAACAAAAAGCTGCATGGCAGCCTGCTTCATACTTCCTGTCCGGGCAGTCGCAAAAAAAGCATCAAGTTGCTCGGTAGTCAACGGTTTTTCCCCCTTTTAGAGTATTCTTCCACCTGAGTGGACGATATCATTTGAAGTGGAAAACATCGCTCAAGGACGTTTTTTGCCGGGAATTAATGCATGGAGCGATATTACTTTTGGTTATATCTAATATAACAGAAAGCGAATTTATTAACAAGAAGTTCTCTATTACAATAAAGGCAGGAGTTTTTGAGTCAAAACATGAAAAGGAGGATCATAATGGCTAAAAATGTATCGCGCCGTGACTTTCTGAAGGGCACGGCAGCCGGCGCTCTGACTGCGGCTTTCGCAGGCATGGGCCTTACCACCTTCGCTGAAGAGAGCGGAGTGTATACGCCGGGAACCTATTCGGCAACCGCAAGCGGAATCTCTTCCGATATTACTGTAACCATGACTTTTGACGCAAACGCGATTACGGATGTTACAGTTGATGTGTCCGGTGAGACCGCCGGAATCGGAGCAGAGATCGCAGACAGCGTCTGCGCGCAGATCCTGGAGTCACAGAGCGCGGAGATTGACGGTGTGGCAGGCGCCACCATTTCATCTGACGCAGTCCGCACAGCTGCTGCGGCTTGTATTGCGCAGGCAAAGGGCGAGTCTGTTGAGATTCCTGTCGAGGAAGAGACACAGGCACCTGCATCTACCGGCAAATGGTATGACGAAGCTTATTTTGCAAAACCGGACGCTCCGACAGATATCTCGGAAGTCTATGATTTTGAAGTTGTTGTAGTCGGAGCAGGAAACGGCGGATGCCCGTGCGCGATCTCCTGTGCGGATCTTGGCGCGAAGATCGCCTGGGTCGAGCGTGCTCCGGGCGTTGTTACCTGGGCAGGTGAAATGGGTGCCTACAACTCAAGAGTCATGAAGGAAAAATACGGCATCGAGTATTCTGAGGAAGAGCTCCAGGAGATCATCAACACCATATGCGCCAACGGCAGCTACGATGTTGACCAGCGCCTGATCGCTCTCTGGGTCCATGAGTCCGGCCGTACGATGGACTGGTTCACCGACATGGTCAAAGCCAAAGGCCTTGACATGTTTATTGAGACAGACCTGAAAGAGACCCGCTTCATGACGAAGGTTCAGACGCATACCGTATTTAAGGAAGGTACCTTTGAAGAGCTCGGACCGAACGTCATGGGCGCACAGCTTGCCAACCCGGTATGGATCGAATATGGCGATGAGTATGAGAACCTGACCAAGTTCTTCCATCATTCAGCAGAGCAGCTGATCCAGGATGAGACAGGCAGAGTCACTGGTATCTATGTTCGTGATACGGAAACCGACAAGATCATCCAGATCAATGCTTCCAAGGGCGTGATCCTTGCGACGGGCGGTTACAGCGGCAATCCGGAGATGATGGATGCGCTCCGGTATCGTGACAAGGACTACATTGCAAACAACTTCGGCGCTACCCTTGGCCAGGGCGACGGCATTAAGATGGCTATGTGGGCAGGCGCTGACATCGACCGCAACCATGCAAGCGGATGCTGGTTCGACCGCGCCGCGATCGCTCTCGATCATCATGTAGGCGCTCCGTACGCAAGCGGTCTCGAGGATATCTGGTGGCCGGGTTCCCAGCCGTGGCTGAACCTGAACGTGCTTGGCGAGCGTTTCGCAAATGAAGATACCACCTATGACTATCATTGCTGGTCATGGCTGCGTCAGCCGGGACACTTTGCATTCCAGATCTTTGACTCAAATTACTGGGAGGATGTCAAGGCATTCCATTCCACCATCTGCGCACGTGTCGTGGCAGTACCCGGCGCCCGCAACTCCGAGGTGCTTCCGGGCATCCATCCGGCGAAAGATGAGCAGGATTTCTATGACACCTTCATGGCACCGGCACTGGCAAGCGGCAAACTGAAACAGGCAGACAGCATTGAAGAACTTGCCCGCCTGCTGGATGTGGCCGAGGAGAACATCCCGACCTTCGTTGCATCCGTAGACCGCTACAACCAGCTGTGCGAAGAAGGATTGGATTCTGATTTCGGAAAACAGAAGAAAGACCTTCGTCCTGTAAAGGACGGCCCGTTCTACGGCATAGCGCTTGGCGCATGGATCCTTTCCACCTTCAACGGCGTTCGCATCAACACCAACATGGAAGCCATCAAAGAAGACGGAAAGCCGGTCGGCGGACTGTATGTCGTAGGAAATGACTCCGGCGGATTCATCTCCAACTCCTATCCGCAGCTCTTCGGCGGAACCGCGCACGGCCGCACAGTCTGCTTCGCCCGCCTGGCAGCGCTGCACGCATGCACCGGATCTATTTACGAAGCATAATAAAATAAACAAAAACTCAGGGGGACGGTTCCCTGATCGCTTCGATCAGGGAACCGTCCCCCCCATTTATTGTGACTGAAAGGTGTCCCGGTAGGCCATGGGCGTCATCTTTTTGTACTTCTTAAAGATCTTTCCCATATAGCTCTGATTGGGGAAACCTACATAGTGGGCTATTTCCGTAAGGGAATAGTCCGAATAGAGCAGATGATTGCCTGCGCGATAAACGCGCTCTTCATTGATGGCATCCTGGAGACAGATGCCGGCTTCTTTTTTGAACAGCCTGGACAGATAGGAAGGACTGAGTCCCAGAAACTCCGCGATATCTTCCAGATAGATCTTTTCCCGGTAATGTTTTCGTATATAGTCCCTGCAGCGCTCCACATAACCGGAGCCGCGGGGCTTGGTTTGCACTTCTTTTACACGTCCTGCCATTTCCTCGATCGCCCGGTTGCGGTAATGAAGCATGTAGGCCGGGTCATTGGTTTCATCACATTTATTTCTTCATGAGGGCTGCGCCTGCGTTCCAGGCCCTGCCGACCTTTACGCCGGTTTCATATGAATCTCCCATGCAGCGGATGGCGCATTGACTTGGAAATTAACTCATATTACACTATTTTTATCGGAATCAACTCGGAGCAATGAATAACAGCCCGGGCAGCATCAGTGGTGAGGCGGCACCGGCATCAGTATATAAGATCATGAGATCGCAGCAAAGCTGCGGGGAGACAGATGACAAAGATAGGTATTCTTTCTGATACACATGGCCTGCTCAGACCGGAGGTGCTTCAGGCGCTGCAGGGCTGCAGCGCCATACTC
>CADCOP010000116.1 GCA_902803065.1 uncultured Lachnospiraceae bacterium
ACCAGCCAGCCCGTATCCGTGATCGAGAACCCGGCGAGTCCGTCATCCGAAAGATAGTTTGTTGAATCCAGGTAGTCGTTTTCTTCCGAGGGGGCCGTATAGTCGCCTTTGTAGAGGTATATCTGATTTTCGATGAACACCGTCCGGAACAGGTTCCCGTCTACACGGAGCAGCTGATGCGTTGTCCCGCCGATCTCAAATGTGCCGACGGGTTCACCTTTTATGAGCTGCCGTATTCTCTTTTTTTCCTCTTCGGGCATCTCCCTCTTCTCATACCAGTAGAAGGATGTGCCTCGGATTCCGTATCCCGGTTTTGGCTCCGGGGTGATATTCTTTTTCTGCTCTGTCATGTTGTCTTTACAAGCACCTTTCCGTCAACAAGGACATATTTCACGCAGGAACTGCTGACCATGGGATCACCATCCGTGATCACGATATCCGCGTCTTTTCCCTTTTCAAGACTTCCCACACGGTCATCCACGCCAATATGTCTGGCGGGGTTAATGGTTATGGCCTGCAGCGCCTGGAACGGATCCATGCCGGCCTTCACGGCAAGCCCTGCGCAGAGTGGCAGATACTGCTGCGGGATCACAGGCGCGTCTGTTATGATGGAGACCTGAAGGCCCGCGTGCGCCAGAATGCCCGGAGTCTTCCAGGATTTATTCAGAAGCTCCAGCTTGGAGGCGTTTGTCAGCGTCGGACCCACTGCCACGGGAACATTTGCCTGCGTGAGGGCTTCGGTGATCAGATGTCCCTCCGTACAGTGCTCGATGGTGATCCGGAGACCGAATTCTTTTGCGATCCGTATGGCCGTCATGATGTCATCGCTCCGGTGCGCGTGTGCCTTCAGCGGTATTTCGCGGTTCAGCACCGGAATCAGCGCTTCCATTTTCATGTCATATTTCGGCATTTTCAGAATGTCGCCGCCCGCCGCTTCCTTGCGCAGCATGTAATCGCGGGCATTTGAAAGCATCTCGCGAAGCTTTGCCGCGGTAGTCATCCGGGCGGAATCGCATTTGTCCTTATAGCAGCGCTTCGGGTTTTCGCCAAAGGCGCACTTCATTCCGATGGGCTCTTTCAGAAGCGCTTCCTCGACGGTTTTTCCGTACAGCTTTACCGCCATGAAGGTGCCGCCCAGCACATTTGCGGATCCGGGGCCGGTGGCAACGGTCGTCACGCCGCCCTCCAGAGCCATGGGAATGGCAGCATCCAGAGGATAATAGCTGTCCATCCCGCGCAGCTGCGGACAGCAGATATCATTCATTTCATTATAGTCATAGGTATTTCCGGTAGGCCCGCCATATCCATCCAGACCGATGTGACTGTGCGCGTCGACAAAGCCGGGATATGCGTGAAGCCCGGATACATCGAGAATCTCATCTTCCCCGTCCGCTGCTTCTCCAATGGAAATGAGTTTTCCATCCCGGATCAAAATATCTCCCACAAACGGCTCCGGATGAATCGCATCATGGATAATTGCATTTTTGATGATCATGACATTGCCTCCTTCAGAAACTGGAAAATATGTCTTTAATATACAATAAATCAGCCGGGGAAACAATCATTTACATTGCACCGGGCGATATCATGAAAGGGGCATGGAAAGGGATGCCGGGCAATAATAAAGGGGCATGGAAAGGGATGCCGGGCAATATGATAAAAAGGGTGGACAGATCACGTTTTATCATGTAAGATATCTCTGTAGCCTTCACTTTAGTATGGTACAGTGATAGAGTAATAAAGTAAGGAGAATCTGTTATGAAAAATACAATGCTGAAAAAGATGACAGGATTTGCCGCGGCAGTACTTATGGCTGCGGCCGTCATGAGCATGGGAGCCATGGCGGAGGAAGAGTATGTAGAAAATGAATGGGGCTTCGTGGACGGTTCCATGGATGTCTCGAACGGTATTCCGGATAACGCGCAGGGGCGTCTTTTAAAGATCAAGGAAGCGGGTAAGCTGACGGTTGCCACAGAGCCTTACTTTGCTCCGCAGGAATTTATTGATCCTTCCCTGACCGGCCAGGATCAGTATGTAGGCGCTGACATGGAATTCGCGAAACTGATCGCGGAGCGCATGGGCGTTGAACTGGAGATCGTTCCGCTGGAGTTTACAGCTGTGCAGGCTTCTGTCGCGGAAGGAAAATATGACCTGGCTATCTCAGCGCTGGCTTACACACCCGGCCGTGCCGGAGCCATGGAGCTTTCCAAGGGCTATCACCTGAGCGGCGAGAGCAGCCTTTACGGAATCATTATCCGCAATGAGGACGCTGAAAACATCAAATCCGTTGACGACCTCGCTGACCGCACCATCATCACCCAGAGCGGATCATTGCAGGAAGCCCTGGCAAATGAGAACATTCCGAAGTACAAAGAGTTCAAGCGCGTTTCCTCCATGCAGGACGCTTTCCTCGCAGTTCAGGAGGGAAAAGCTGACGCAGCTGTCATCGACAGAGAGAACGCTCTTCTGTACATCCAGAACAACCCGGGATGCGACATGATGGTCGTGGACGAGATCGCCTTCAAACTGGACGAGGTGTATGACGGTACCCGCGTCGGAACGGAAAAGGGCGAGATCCAGCTGATGTATTTCGTTAACGGCGTCATCGATGAGATGCTCGAAGAGGGACTGTACGAAAAATGGTTCGCCGAGTATGCGGAGTATGCCGGAAAGCTTGGCGTTGAGTAAGGCAGCGGATAAGGCATGGAATAAGACGCCGGATGAGCCGGATGATGAGGCATTTCATAAGGCGCTGAATTAAGACATTGGCAGATGCAGGGAAACGCCGGCGAGGGTGTTTCCCTGCAAAGATTTTACGGATAAAGATAAAGAAGAGGTTTTTATGCTGCAACAGATCATCAAAATACTCGAGCAATACGGCTATGTGTACGCGAAGGGCCTGTGGGGGACCATCTGGCTCTCCCTGGTGACCGTGAGTGTAGCCGCCGTTCTGGGAACACTGGTTGCCCTGATGAAGATGTCCAGGTTCAAAATACTGAATATTCTGGTCAGCATCTATGTGGAAGTCATACGAGGAACACCCATTCTTCTGCAGCTGTACTTTTTCTGGCTGTTCCTTCCCAAGGCGCTTCCGTTTGAGCTGACGGACACGCAGTGTATTGTGGTGGCGCTCATCGTGAACTCCTGCGCCTATGTGGCAGAGGTCGTCCG
>CADCOP010000117.1 GCA_902803065.1 uncultured Lachnospiraceae bacterium
ATCAGACGGCAATGAAAACATTGGTCACATCATACGACCATAAAGAATTTGATCAGGAACAGTCCGGATATAACGTATGTCAGCGCTGACACCTCTTTGCCCCTGCCTTCGAAGAACATGATGACTGTATAAGCGATCATTCCAAGGCCGATGCCGTGTCCAATGGATCCGGATATGGGCATGGCGATCAGCATGAGCGCTACGGGAACAAGCTGTGTCACGTCATCAAAGTCGACCTTCTTGAGTGATCCGACCATCAGTATTCCGACATAAACCAGTGCGGAGGATGTCGCTGCCGCCGGTATCAGGGCTGCGATCGGAGCTATGAACATGCAGCAGAGGAAAAGAATACCTGCTGTCAGTGCTGTCAGTCCGGTTCTTCCGCCTGCCTCTACGCCCGAAGCAGACTCGACGAAGGTCGTTACCGTAGATGTTCCTGTCAGGGATCCCGCAACCGTTCCGATAGCGTCTGAGAGAAGCGCTTCCTTCATCTTCGGCATATTTCCGTTATCATCTACCATGCCGGCGCGGCTGGCCGTACCCACAAGGGTACCGATCGTATCAAACATATCGATCATGCAGAATGTAATGATCAGCGTTACTGAGGTAAACGCTCCGACCTCAAACAGGCCCTGGAAGTTGAATTTAAACAGTGTCGTCTCGACCATGTCCTTTACAGGCGGAACGAAAGAGGCTCCTGCCAGAGATGCAAACGGATTTTCATGCAGGAACAAAGCTTCTCCTGCCCAGTACACGATGGAGGATACCAGCATTCCGAGAAGCACAGCGCCTTTCACTCCTTTATGGGCGAGGATGATGATCATGAACAGGCCGATAAACATGGTGGCAACTGTCAGAACCATCTTTGTGTATCCGCTTCCCATGGAGGTCCGTGCGACCGACGGAGTCAGCGCTCCGAAGAAATCGCGCATGGCGTAGAACGGTCCGCCTGTTTCAGAATATACGCCGACGTTAGAGCCAACGCCGATGTTCAGGAGCATCAGGCCGATGGCCGGTGAGATACCGTGGCGGATGCCCAGCGGAATCGCCTCTACGATCTTCTCACGCACGTTGAGTACGGAAAGAATGATAAATACGATTCCTTCAATCAGAATAATGCACAGCGCAGCCTGGAATGATACAAGGTATGTCGTTCCTGTAATAGCTGCTATGTTTGCCGTCACCACAGCAAAAAAGCTGTTAAGTCCCATGCCCGGGGCCATGACAAACGGCTTGTTTGCCATAAATGCCATAGCGATCGTGCCAATGGCCGACGCAATGCAGGTCGCAAGGAACACGCCGTTCCAGAGTGCCTGTCCTTCCGCGCCAAAATTCGTCAGCAGGTTCGGATTCAGGGCAATGATATACGCCATTGTCATAAACGTTGTAATACCTGCCACGATCTCAGTCCGGACGTTCGTGTGATTTTCCTTCAGTCTGAAGATCTTTTCCATGTCAGTCTCCTTCTGTATACGAAATTAAGTGCGCCGAATCAGCGCGCTTTACCAGTATAAACCCGATAAGCATCCCATGCAACAAAAAAAGAGACAGGGGACGTACCCCCCTGTCTCCTGCCGTTCCTGTCTTTCAATGCTGATGATTATTCTGTGAAGAGCGCTACATATGCCTGCGCTTCTTCTTCGCTCATTCCTGCGTTGGCTACGAGCTGTGCGACGTACCAGTCTTTCGCGCCTGCAGCGGCGGTCTTGAAGGACTCGGAGTCGATGTCTTCATACGGAGTTACTTCCATAACGCCGGACTCTGTCCACTCTGCGACCAGATCCTCTACCTTCGCGCGGTTTGTCTCTTTCTGGTACTGTACTGCCTTTGCGGCGTTGGCATCGATGACAGCCTTCTGCTCATCTGTGAACTGATCATATGCGTTCTGGTTGATGCAGAAGAACAGGCAGTCATAGTATGCGTTCCACAGGGAGATGTAATCCTGAACATCCTGTACAGATGCGGAATCGATAGCGGTTTCCGGGTTCTCCTCGCCGTCTACGGTACCCTGCTGAAGAGCTGTGTATGTTTCGGACCAGTTCATGACGGATGCGTTGCATCCCCACTCATTGTAGACCTCTGCGCAAAGGTCGTTGGAGCAGATGCGCATCTTGATGGAAGA
>CADCOP010000118.1 GCA_902803065.1 uncultured Lachnospiraceae bacterium
AATTGCGCATCCATTATAATTGAATTTACCTCTCATGACAAGAAGAAATCCTAATGATTCTGTTTCTGTTCAAAGCCTGTTCACAACCCTGCAGAGCTTACGGCTTTCATTGCTTTTCCCTGCTCGCGGTCTTATAATGAATATATGCGCCGCAGCAAGGTTCTGAGGCAGTTTTCAATGATCAGGGAGGGTTATTATGTCATTTTCGCTGAGGCCTTACACAAGGCCTGATTTTTCAGAATCTCAGTTCGTCAGCGCCCCCGATGCCGTACTGAAAGCGGTAGAAAAAGACGGCGTTGCTCCTGAGTACTTTCATGCAATGAGTATTTTTCCGGAGTATTTTAAGATAGACGGCGAATGGATGCTTGCGAAGGAGAGCCGCATGGACTGCGTTGCCGTCTGGGAAAACGGTAATATTATCGTGCGCGAATTCCGTCTTCTGAAAAAGGGTGATCTTGTAGTCCTGGGACGCACGGAAAACTGCGAAGAGGGCATCTATCTCCACGCCGACGGTTTCCGGGAACGTCCTGAAGAACATGATACCTTTGCGTTCCGCATCAACCGTTCAAGGGAGACTGCATTTTCAAAAGAATACGACGACCTCTATGAGCTGCTCCGGTATGAACGCGAAAACGGCCGGATCGTCTGGGTCATGGGGCCCGCTTTTGCCTTTGACGCAGATGCCAGACGAGCCTTCTCCGGTCTGATCGCGAATGGCTTTGTCCATGCTGTCCTGGCCGGAAATGCTCTGGCGACGCATGACCTGGAAGGCGCTTACCTGCACACTGCCCTGGGGCAGAACATCTACCAGTCCGTAAGCGTACCCAACGGCCACTACAATCATCTGGATACGATCAACCGCGCCCGCTATTACGGGAGCATTCCCGCATTCCTTCAGGGCGAAGGTCTCTCCGACGGCATCATCAGCAGCTGCGAGGCTTACGGCATTCCGTATGTTCTCGCCGGATCGATCCGCGACGATGGCCCCCTCCCGCCGGTTTACGCAAACGTGTATGAAGCGCAGGACGCAATGCGTGATCAGATCCGCTCCGCGACCACAGTCATATGTATGGCGACAACGCTTCATACCATTGCTACCGGCAACATGACGCCCTCCTACCGTGTTCTTCCTGACGGAACCGTCCGGCAGGTCTATTTCTACTGCGTTGACATTTCCGAGTTTACCGTCAACAAGCTCAGCGACCGCGGTTCACTGTCCGCAAGAGGCATCGTGACCAATGTCCAGGATTTCATCGTAAACCTGAGCAAGGGACTTGGTGTATGGTAATTATTTCAGCGTTTTTCCTGCATGAGCGCTTTCAGGAGCCGCCCGGAGAGCAGATCGTTCCACTCGATCACTTCTATGTTCAGCTCTGAGGCACGCATCCTGCTGAGCGCTCTGCTGGCAGTCGCATTGGCTGAGGTGACGATCATCGCCCTGGCGTATTTTCCCCCAAAACGGTCTCTGAGTATGGCAAGCTCGTTCAGGGCCTCTGTCCGGATCTCATTTGTTTTGCAGCTGATAAATACAGGCTGTATTCCTCTCACTGCCATCACATCGATCTCGTTGGTCACGGAATTTCTCTGATTCCTTCCGCCTTCCCAGTTCACAACCGCGCTCAGGACCACGTCATCAAAGCATCCCGCCTCCAGGCAGGTCCTGAAAACAGCAAGTTCAAGTACAGCGCCAATATCCCTGAGCCAGAACCTGACCGTTTCATCCGGAAATGTAAAACGCACCTGCGAATCATTCACCTGCAGATCCCGGATGAGTCCTGCTTCGTCGAGGGCATGAAGAAGCTCCTCATTTACTGTCAGTGTTCCCTGATCGCTCCGGATCACGCGGTCTCCCTGTGCATCAAGCTTTCCGGGTTCTGAGCTTGATATTCTCTGCATATAGCTGATCTGCCGGTTCCACATTTTCCTGAATTTGCGGAAAACAGAAAACAGTCTGTCGATCTCGTTTATGCGTCCTCTCAGCTCCTCACTGTTCCCCCGCCCCGGCAGCAGCGTGCCTCCTGCCATGAGAAAGCAGGA
>CADCOP010000119.1 GCA_902803065.1 uncultured Lachnospiraceae bacterium
CAAAATGCCGAACCGGATCGCGGACATGCTGCTGGACAAGGCGGCAAATGTCTGCTGGGTCACCATCTATATGTCGCTGTTCGCCGGTGTCATATCGGCTTTCATCGATAACGTTGCTACGGTTCTGATGGTTGCTCCGGTCGGCATGGCGATCTGCAGGAAACTGAAAATATCTCCGGTACCCATGATCCTTTCTATTGCGGTATCCTCCAATCTGCAGGGAGCGGCAACGCTCGTGGGTGATACGACATCCATCATGCTCGGTGCTTATGCGGATATGGACTTCATGGAATTCTTCTGGATGAACGGAAGGCTCGGCATCTTTTTCGCTGTGGAGCTGGGAGCGCTGGCAACCATACCGATCATGCTCTATCTGTTCCGGAAGGATAAGGATCCGGTGCAGTCAGGAAGAAAGACAAGGGTGAAGGATCCGGTTCCGTCCTGCCTGCTTGCTGCCATGGTGGTCATGCTCATCATCGCCTCCTTCTTCAAAAACAAACCGCCTGTCACGAACGGACTCATCTGCATGGCTTTCGCATTGATGTGCATCGTGTACGATATTGTGAGAACAAAACGGACAAAGAAAGCGCATCTCGCCATCCGTTCCATCGATTTTAATACCCTGTTTCTTCTGGCCGGACTGTTCGTGGTCATTCAGGGCATTGAGGAAGCCGGCGTGATCGATGATATTGCCGGAGCGATCGCGAAGCTGGGAGGAGGAAGCACATTTATCCTGTACACGGTCATCGTGTGGGGTTCTGTCCTGATCTCTGCGTTCGTTGACAACATCCCCTATGTGGCGACGATGCTTCCCGTGATCACGACCATTTCGGCTGCGCTGGGTATTGAACCCTATCTGCTGTACTTCGGGCTTCTGTGCGGAGCCACCCTGGGAGGAAACCTGACTCCGGTCGGAGCTTCCGCAAATATCACGGCAGTGGGCATGCTTCGCCAGTTCGGACATGAGGTCTCCGTAAAGGATTTCATGAGGATCGGCGTTCCGTTTACACTGGCAGCAGTCACAGCAGGCTATCTGTTTATCTGGATCGTGTGGCATTAAGCCGTATGAGGACCTGCCGCGGCGATTCTTCTGGAGGTATGAACATATGAGATATCCATCTTTTCTGAAAAAGGGAGATACGATCGGGTTTCCGGCTCCGTCTTTCGGGTGCTCGGCGGATCCTTATAAATCAGCGTTTGAAAATGCCATGAAAAAGCTGCAGGCTCTCGGGTACGGTACTCTGCCGGGACCGAATGCGTTTGCGGCGAAGGGCACAGGCATAAGCAATACGCCGGAAGAATGCGGCAGGGAACTGACGCAGATGTACCTGTCAGATGAAACGCAGGCACTGATCTCCTGCGGCGGCGGGGAACTCATGTGCGAGATCCTCGATCATGTGGATTTTGAAGCGATCGCTGCCGCTGACCCGAAACTGTACATGGGCTATTCGGACAACACGAACATGACGTTCCTGCTGGCTACGCTCTGCGATACAGCTGCCGTATACGGACCGTGCGCGCCGGCGTTCGGAATGGAGCCCTGGCATGAGGCACTGGAAGATGCTCTCGGGCTTCTCGAAGGGAAAAAACTTGAGATGAACGGGTATCCGGCTTATGAGACCGAGAGTCTTAAGGATGAAGAGAATCCGCTGGTTCCTTATAACGCTGTCGTCCCGCGCAGGATCGTTCCGTGGGTTCCCGGAGATGCGGCCGCGGCCGGGGAGGCCCTCAAAGAGGACATTCGCTTCCGGGGGCGCCTGATCGGAGGATGCATGGACTGCCTGGTCAACCTGACCGGCACCTGCTATGACAGGGCAGCGGCGTTTGCTGAAAAGTATAAAGAGGACGGTATCATCTGGTTCCTCGAAGCCTGCGATCTGAATGTATTTTCGATCCGGCGGGCTCTCTGGAACATGAAGCACGCGGGATGGTTTGCGCATACAAGCGGTTTCCTGATCGGAAGGCCGCTCTGCATGGGACAGGAGATCATGGGACTGGATCAGTACACTGCTGTGACAGAAGTCCTGAAGGATCTGGAAGTGCCTATCCTCATGGACCTTGATATAGGCCATCTGCCCCCGATGATGCCGCTGATGACAGGAAGCATGGCTGATGTGTCGCTCAAAGGACAGCAGCTGAGCATAAAAATGGAGCTCCGGTAATCCCGGGGCTCCTGCCTTTTTAGTTTTGCCTGTCTCCTCAATTTTGCCTGCCTTCGGAGACCATCGCAAGATATCCGTCACTGTCTGTGACGATGCAGTGCATCGGAGAGAAGAGCTCTGCGATCCGGCGGACCATCATCTCGTTTTCGTCTGACTGTCCGGCCGTGCAGTCTGTCAGGTACACGACATGCGCGCCAAGGTCAATGGCCTGCATCAGGGTGGCAAGCACGCAGCACTCGGAAACAACGCCAGAGAGCAGGACATGGTCTGCCTTAAGGACTGCCTCGCGGATCGCCTCTACGGTCAGAGAGGAATAAGTCGATTTGATGATCAGGTTTTCATCCGTCAGATACGGTTTCATAT
Source organism: uncultured Lachnospiraceae bacterium (assembly GCA_902803065.1). Lineage (GTDB taxonomy): Bacteria > Bacillota > Clostridia > Lachnospirales > Lachnospiraceae > Merdiplasma. Next base: position 2,526 of record CADCOP010000119.1, read on the forward strand.
CATCGATCATGTCGCACTGGAAAGCATCCTCGTTGATGGCCCTGTACTCGCTGTTATAAACGGCCCATCTGCCGGCCGGATCCTCCGGGGCAATGTACTGGGTAAAGAGGACCGTGCCGATCGTTTCAGAATCTATCAGCTTTTTCGTATTTCTTACAGCCGCCGGCATGGATGGGCAGCACCATTCACCGCCCGGCATATATACATTCTGCATGTCAATGACAAGCAGCACATCCCTGTTTTTCATAACGCACCTCCTTACTGACAGTATAGCGGAACGGGAAGAGGGCCGCAAGAGATGAGATTCTTTTGCTGGCGTTCAACATCAGTAAGTGACAAATTTTGCCGGGATTGCTATACTGTAGGGAGAATGATCATACATAAGGGAGGGAATGATTATGGCTAAGATGCCTCATATTCAGCTGGATGAATCCATTGGCGCAACGGCGGCCATTCTGCCGGGTGATCCTGCCAGGGTCGATGTGATCGCAAAATATCTGACAGATGTCAGGGAGGAGACCTTCAACAGGGAGTATAAGAGCATTACGGGAACGTACAAGGGGCGCCGGATCCTCGCGATCTCCACAGGCATGGGAGGGCCTTCGACAGCCATCTGCGTTGAGGAGCTTGCGGATCTCGGCGTTAAGGATATGATCCGGATCGGCAGCTGCGGAGCGCTCCAGAAGGATCTGGAGCTCGGGCAGCTTGTGATCTGCAGCAGGGCCGTATGTGATGACGGCACCAGCCAGAGCTATCTGGGATATCTGAATTATTCGCATCCGGAGCTTTGCGAAATGATGCGCGTGCCGGATGAAGAAGCGGATGAGACAGAAGAAAAGGGAACAGAGGCGGAAGAAGCCGGGACAGATGGTACAGAAACCGGGGCCGGAGAAGAGGCCATGAATCTGGCCTGGGCGGACCTTACCCTTGTGAGGAAATGCCTGAAGGCCGCGGAGGAGCTCGGAGCTGCGAATACCATCGGATCCACGAGGTCACATGACGCGCTGTATCTGCCCACCAAGGGAATGCTGGATGAGTTCTATTCCGGGCAGGGAGTATCCGCTTCCGACATGGAGACAGCTGCTCTGTTCGCTGTCGGTGAAGCCAGAGGCGTGCGCACGTGCAGCATCCTCAATGTCGTCGTTGAGTGGAAGAAGGACATCAAGGAAGGAATCTCCTCCTATAAGGGCGGAGAGGATAAAGCAGCGGAAGGCGAGAAGAATGAGATCATTGTTGCGCTGGAGGCGCTTGCGGCCGCGCAGGAGTGATGAAAAGAGCCGGACGTAAACAGAGCAAGAGTACAGATATGCAGGAGATATAAAAATGAAAAACAGCAGAAGAATACTAACGGGTCTTTTGATCATCTGCCTGATCCTCGGCTTAGGCTGCATTCCCGGAATGAGAGGAGCAGAGGCG
>CADCOP010000120.1 GCA_902803065.1 uncultured Lachnospiraceae bacterium
ACGCCGGGACGCTATGATACTTCCGGGATGCAGGTCTGCGTTTATATGTATCCTGAAGACTTTCCTGCTGAAAGAATCAGTGCGCAGCTGCGCGATGAGCTGATTCAGAAGGGGTTTCTGGAAGGGAGAAACGGGGATGAATGCGACAGAGTGATCATTCCTGTGGATACGATCACGCTTCCTTCCGGGGAGAAGGCCTATGTGCTGCCGGAGGATATCTGTATGTACAGGGCGGGACATTTTACTCTGGCAATGCAGGAAGTTTACAGCAGTGGGGCTCCGCTGAAAAGCACTCTGGCCATGCTCAGGAGCATGGCAGAAACGATTGCTGATCTGAATGCTGCCGGGTACCTTCTTACGGACTTCAACGCGCATCAGATGTATTTTGAGACCTGGAGCAGTTCGTTCCGCTATGTGGCGGACGGCTCTGACATCATTCCGGCACAGAATGGGGATGAGACACAGCAGAATGATCTGCTCTCTGCTTTCATCCTCTTTGCGCTAGCCGGGATCCTGCCGGGACGCAGCGAGGAGAGGATCCGAAGGTTCGCAGAAGACCTGTCAGAAGAGGGCTGGAGCATTAAGCTCACAGACTTTTCGGTAATGAGTTTTCCGGATCCGGAGGCAGAGGATAACTGGAAGATGCTTTCCCCGCAGCTGCAGGAGGTTTTTATTCACGCAAACACAGACCGCATCGGCCTGATAGGACCGGCGGAATGGGAGAAGATCCTGCTGGAGGAAGAGGAAGCTGTTTATACCTGCCCTCACTGCGGTCATCAGGCAGCCGGCGGATCAGCCATCTGCATTTCCTGCAGGAAGAGCACCAGTCTGGAGCATGACCGTGTCATATTCGCTGTCGAATCAGAAACTCAGCCGGCAAGGTTTGACCTGACCTTCGGAACAGGCCAGGTTTTCTGCGGCTGCAGTCTGTCGCCGGCGCTGAAGGCATTGCCGCTCTTTGAACTCGTTTACAATCCGCCAAAGAACTGCCTGGGACTTAAAAATCTGGGACAGCTGCCCTGGACGCTTCAGACCTTTGACGGTGAGCTGCAGGTCAGGCCGGGGCAGATCAAGACGATCCATGAGTCCATGGAAACGATCCGGATATCGGAGCAGCCTGCCGTGACAATGACCTTTTCAGGGTACTGGAAACTGCAGAGCGGCGCGGGAGAGGATGACACTGCTTAATAGGAGATAACGCATGAAAACTACGGGGAAAGATAAGGATCAGGCGGCACTCAGGTTCTATGAGAAGCTGTACCGGAAAAAACAATATGACGGAGCGCAGCTGACTGCAGAGGATCTCAGGAGCCTTCTGGAAACAGGCCGGGAGGAGCTTCTGGTCCGCGGGCATTCCTGCATGCTCGACTGTGCTTTTGAAAGACTCTCAAGAGCTGCCCGGAGGAAGCCGGAAAGAATCGCAGGGGAGAGTACGGGACTTCTGCTTAAGTTCGGACCGGCGGAAAGGAATCCGGTACCGCTTGCTGACTGCTGGTATTATATGGTCTGCCTGCAGAAATATATGACAGAAGAACTGACCGCGGAAGAACTGGAGGCCTGGGCAGAGATCGCATGCACAGGCAGGACGATACGGCCGAAGGAGGTCATTACGGCAGGAGGCCTGAGAAATGTGATCCGGGGGATCAGCGAAGCCGTGGAGGAGTGCAGGGAGAAGCTGCTCTCCGGCGGGCAGTCCCGTGCCGGACGGGAAAAAGGGTATGCGCGGGAACAGGCTGATTTTTCTTCCCTGTTTGCAGATATGCGCGGCGCCATGACCGCTATGACTCAGAAAATGAACGGGCTGGAGCAGAAGGTAACCTCGGAAAACACACGCAGAGCATCTTCCCAGCTCCTGGATCTGTTTAATCTGATCGCGGATTACCGGGATTCTGTCATTTCTGCGATGAACGAACTTCCGGAGTCACAAGATGGTTCCGGGACAGACATAAATGAGCGGGATGCAGAGGATGAGCGCGAAGTGATGATCGATAACCTTCTGGCGTTCATGGACATGATATCGGAGTATCTGGATGAGTATGGCGTGAGTACGATCCGGAGCGAAAGCGGAACGCCGTTTGACGGAAAATATCACGAGGCTGAAGGCAGCGGTATGTTTGACCCGAGGAGGGCTGTGGTCGGCTGCAGTCTACGCAGGGGCTTCTGCTGGGGCGGACAGGTCCTGCAGAAGGAAAGGATCCGGCTGGAAACCGGAAATATGTGACGCATGAATCGGGTTCCGGACAGACGCGCCGGGGCCGGGAGGATACAGATGATTTTAGGAATTGACTTCGGAACTTCATTTTCGCAGAGCGCGACCATGTTCATGGATCAGCCCATGCTTCTGCTCCCTCCGGGGGAGTATGGGGTTCCGTCGGCGTTTTACTATGACAGCGACTGCGGCATACTTGTGGGACAGGACGCGCTGGACGCGGGTCAGGGCTACAATGTTGCCAATCTGCGGACAGAGATCAAGATGGAACTGGGGCAGCCGTTTCAGGTGGAGGACAGAACCTTCAGCCCGCAGGAGATGGTCAGCGAGATATACAAGACCGTTATCATGCGCGCAAGGCAGGCGGCGAAGACCAGGATGATCGACGACACGATCGAGCGGGTCGTTATTTCTGTGCCGGCAAAATTCGGCGTTCAGCAGAGAAGCATGCTGAAGGAGTGCGTGGAAAACTGCATACCGGGAGAGAAGATCCGGGTGGCCGAGATCATCAAGGAACCGGTCGCGGCAGCGCTCGCCTATTTTAATACACAGATTGAAAACGGGAAATGCATACTGGTGTATGACCTGGGCGGGGGAACCTGCGATATCGCGCTTGTACAGGCGGACAAAGAGCTTCGCGAATACTATAAGGTCATTGATTCTGACATGCTGTACCTTGGCGGGAGAGACTGGGACCGCGAGCTTTCATCCTATATCACAAAAGAACTGAAAAAGAAATCGCGCTCGAAGATCGAAGGAAACGCTGCTGTAGAGGAAAAGATCCGCCGGGCGGCAGTGGCAGTCAAGCATCAGCTTTCCGATCCGATGCGAAGCATGAGCAACGC
>CADCOP010000121.1 GCA_902803065.1 uncultured Lachnospiraceae bacterium
CCGAGCACGACCGCGGTGATGATGTTCAGCGTGAAGTTCGAACCCAGATCGCTCTTTGCCGATCCGAGATACGCGGTCAGGACTATGCCTGCGATGGACGCGCTGACTGCTGAGAGCACATATGTGCTCATGATCACGAGCCTTGTGTTGATGCCCGAGAACTCGGCTGCTTCCTTGTTCACGCCAACCAGGAATATCCTGCGTCCGTATTTGGAACGGTGAAGCACGATGTAGGCGATCACGGTAAGTCCCAGGAAGATCAGCAGCTGGCTCGGGATCAGGCCGAACAGTTTGAACTTTGCAATGATCTTGAAATAATTCGGAAATCCGCTGATGCCCTGGTAAGCTGCCGTGGATGCCATGTTGGATACCAGCAGAGCAATGCCTGCATACAGAAAGCTTCCGCCCAGCGTGACCACCATGGCCTGGACGCCGCAGTAAGCCACAAAGAAACCCGACAGAGCGCCGCAGAGCGCTGCGACTATGATCGCCAGCACGGCGGATGCCCAGACATTAAATCCGTAGTCCTGCCATGTCACACCGATGATGATCGATGTGAGTCCGACGATGGATCCGGCCTGGATGTCGATGCCTCCCGTGATCATGACGAAGGTCACGAACAGCGAGATGATGCAGATCGACATGAAGTCGTTCATACTGTTAAAGAACAGTGCCGGCCGCAGGAATTTCGGGTTCTTTGCCCCGAATACCAGAATCTCTGCTGCCAGGATCAGAATCAGTACAAATTCCCAGCTTGTAAAAAAGTGCTTTATTCTGGAGAAAGGCTTATTCATTTCCTGCACCTCCCTCCGCTGTCATGGTACGCGCGGCAAGGCGCGCCCTTCTGTTCTGTTCAGCGGCTTTATGCTGCATCAGCGAGTCTGAAACGACGATCACGATCAGCATGATCCCTGTGATCGTATTATCATAGGTCGAACCGATCTCCATAAAGACCAGCAGGCGGCTGATACTCGCCATAATGACTGCGCCTATGCTGGCTCCGATCACGGTTCCGACGCCTCCGCTCAGGCTGATGCCGCCCAGCACGCAGGCTGCCACGGCTTTCATCTCGTATCCGCTGCCCGAAATAGCCGTGATGAAACCGATGCGGGACGTAAATACGATACCCGCGGCAGATGCGAGGATGCCGCAGATGATATACGCCGCGACTCTTGTCCTGACGGCCGGAATGCCGACCAGGTTCGCGCCCTGGGGATTGTCGCCGACTGCGATGAAATAACGTCCGGGACGCGTCCTTCGAAGAAGCAGGTGGATGATGATCACGCCCGCGACGGTCACGAGAAACATGTTGCTGACGCCGCCGAATACAGAGGCCGTGTACAGCTGCTTAAACTTCTGAGGCAGGTTCTCGACCCAGTCGCCGCCGGTGTAAACGTACATCATGCCGCGCATGACGCCGTTGGTTCCGAGAGTAAATATCAGGGACGGAACGCCCATGACGGCTACGCCCCATCCGTTGAACAGGCCGATCAGTGCTCCTATGCACAGGCCGATGATGAATGCCAGAGCCCAGTTCTTTCCGTCGCGCAGCATGGTTGCCACCACAGTAGCGGTAAAGCCAAGGTTCGCGCCGACAGAAACATCGATCTCACCGATGAAGATGGCAAAAGCCATGGCCACCGATATGATGATGTAAACAACACTGTCGTTGAAGCATGCCATAATATTGCCCGGCTTTAAGAAGCTCGGGTTGATGATGCCGACAATCAGGAACAGAGCCACGAGGAACAGAAAGCTCGTCAGTTCCCTTGCTTTCAGGATTCTTTTCATGCGCGCGCCTCCTTTCCCGTGATTCCGAAGGAAGCAGCCATCAGCTTATCCTGGTTGATATCCTCACCCGTGAATTCTCCGTTGATGCGCCCTGCGCACACTGTCATGACGCGGTCGGACAGTTCTATGATCTCCTCCATATCGGATGAGATCAGCAGCACGGATACGCCCTGGTTCCTCAGCTCATGGATAATGGAGTACACATCACCTCTGGCCGCTGCGTCAATGCCGCGGGTCGGCTCATCCAGTATCAGAAGTTTCGGCGTTGTGGTCAGGCTTCGTCCGATCACGACCTTCTGCTGATTTCCTCCGGACAGGCTGCCTGCCAGCTGATGCTGGCCGGTGACTTTCGTGCGGAAGCGGTCGATGTATTTCTGGGTCATCTCCCTCTCAACACGCCGCTTCAGAAGGAAACCGCCCGTCTCCTTCTCACCGAGCATGGCACTCGTCGTGTTCGCAGCGACATCACTGATCTTAAACAGGCCGTGAAGATGTCTGTCCTCCGGCACATAGTTCAGGCCGGCTTCCATGACTTTCCGGGTCGGCAGTCCCGTTATATCCTGACCGTTCAGGATCGCTTTCCCTCCCAGGACTTTATCTCTGCCGAATACAGTCGTCGCAAGTTCCGTTCGCCCTGCGCCTACTACGCCGGCCAGGCCGAGAATCTCTCCCGGATAGACCTTCAGCGAAATGTCTGTAAATCCATATCCGCTGTAATTCTGCAATTCAAATACGGGCTTTTTCGAATAATCAACCGCCTTGATGGTCTGCTTAAGGACGTTCTCACTCTCCTGGGCATCCGGCGGAAGAAGGCCCTTGACAAGCATTTCCCTCGTAAAATCTTCTACGCGGCCGCTGACCGGAATCTGTCCGTCACGCATGATGGCGACATGTGTCGCGATCCGGAAGACCTCAGCAAGCCGGTGGGTAATATAAATGATGCCGATTCCTTTGGACCGCAGATCGTTCACACTGCGGAACAGGCTCTCGACCTCATCAAATGTCAGCGCGCTCGTCGGCTCATCAAGAATAAGAATCTGCGCGCGGCGAAGCAGCCCGCGAAGGATCTCCACCATCTGCTGTTCAGCTATGGAAAGGCTGCTCGCCTTTCTTCCCAGATCCATTTTCCATCCGACTTCCTTCATGACCTCCAGCAGTTCTCTGTGGAGTTCGTGAGGATTTTTCCGGAAGCCGATGACGATGTTCTCCTCCACCGTCATGTTCGGAAACAGCATTGGTTCCTGCGGGACCATGTATATACCGCTTGCAAGGGCTGTACTGGTATTCTTCGCGGTTATCTTCTCGCCTTTGACATATATTTCGCCTTCATCCTTCGTATAGAGGCCCATGATGATCTTCATAAGGGTGCTCTTTCCGGCTCCGTTTCCGCCAATGAGAGCAAGGACCTCTCCTTCGTTCAGGTTCAGGCTGATACCTTTGAGGACAGCATTCATGCCAAATGACTTATATACGTTTCTGATCGTCAGAAGTTCCTGGCCGGACATGCATTTCCTCCTTTCATATCATATGCCTGCTATCAGAATTCGCTGTATTATGTATACGGTTTCATCAACAAATGTTACAGTTGTCAAATTATGTTTAAAATAACTATACCCCGAAACAGAATGTTTGTCAATAGATTGTCATGTACAACATTACTAATTCCTCGTTCTCTTTTGTTTTGATTTTGTTCATTTTCATGTTGTTTTAACGCATTTGCAGACGCTATATTCGTTGACATGCCGGTCTTTTCATGATACACTTCTATTGAGATTGAAACATTTGATTTGTTATCGCACATTTGTTAACTCAGGGGCAATTTGAATGGAACGAGAAATGGAATATGAGGAGATCCTCCTCGTCAAGGCTTCCTGGTATTATTATATGGAAGGTCTTACACAGCAGGAAATAGGCGAGTATCTTGGCATCCCGCGTCTGAGGGTCAACCGGCTTCTGGATAAAGCCCGCAAGAATGGCGTTATCCAGTTTTCCGTGCGCTCCGCGGACAGCAGCCGCATGCATGCCGAGCGCAGCCTGATCCACCGTTTTCACTTAAAGGATGCGTTTGTTGTCCCCGCAGCCTTCGGCTCTGCAGATGTCAACGAGAATGTTGCCCAGGGAGCGGCCATGTATGTCAATGACCATCTTGAGCACACGTCCTTCATCAACATGGGGTACGGGGATACGCCGAGCCGGGTGCTGAACCATCTGGCAAACATGACGGAAACGCCCATCAACGTAGTTTCCCTGACCGGGGGCGTCAACTACTATCTTCCGAACACGAAATCAGACATTTTTAATGCAAAACTGTACCTGACGCCGGCGCCGCTCATCGTGAGCAATCCCACTATCGTTGATGTGCTCATGAAGGAACAGAGTATCTCTCAGGTCATCAACATGGCCTCACTGGCACAGATGTCCATCGTAGGCATAGGCGCCCTGAATGAAAATGCGACCATCATCAAAAACGGAAGCCTGACCCGGAACGATTTCCTGCTGCTCCAGATGAAGGGAGCTGTAGGCGATATCCTCTGCCACTTCATTGATGAAAACGGCGATCTGATCCCGAATGATCTGGAACAGCGTCTGATCAGCACATCTCTGGATCAGCTGAAGGGCTTTGCGAACACGGTTGGCGTGGCTGCCGGGGCTGATAAGGCAAAAGCTATCCTGGCTGCCCTGCGCGGAGGTTATCTCAACACGCTCATCACCGACGAAACAACGGCGCAGCTTGTGCTGGAGCTGGCCGGGAATGAAACCCCGGAAGACGGATCCGGAGAAAACATATGACAATGAACAGGAACTGCCGCTGCAGCTCCGGGAAAGGAAGTGTATCATGGCAAAGCAGTACTTGATGGCAATTGATGCAGGCACCGGCAGCGTCCGGGCTGTCCTCTTTGATACTGATGGTAATCAGATCAGCTGTGTGCAGCGCGAATGGGAACACCACGAAGACCCGCGTTTCCCCGGCAGCATGGATTTCGACTGGGTCCATAACTGGGAGCTTGCCTGCGAATGCACGAAGGGCGTTTTAAGTGAGACCGGCATCGCTCCGGAGCAGATCGCGGCCGTATCCACCACATGCATGCGCGAAGGTATCGTTCTGTATGATAAGGACGGAAATGAGATCTGGGCCTGTGCCAACGTGGATGCCCGAAGCACAGACGAAGTGGGAAAGCTGATCTCCATGAATCCGGAACTGGAAAAAGAGATCTATCTGCAGAGCGGAGAGACTTACGCTCTCGGCGCCCTTCCCCGCCTTCTGTGGGTAAAGGATAAAATGCCCGAAGTGTATGAAAAGATCGCTGCGGTCGGCATGTTCAATGACTGGCTTATCCTGAAACTGACCGGTGTCGAGGCTGTTGAGCCGAGCAACGGTTCCACCACAGGCATCTTCGATCTGCGGAGCCGCTCCTGGGATGCCAGCATAGCGAAACGCTGCGGTCTCCGTGATGACATCTTCCCGCCGGTCATTGAGAGCGGCGAAGTTATAGCGAAGATCAACGCGAAAGGCGCTGCGGACACCGGTCTCGCGGAAGGAACTCCTGTGGTGGTGGGCGGCGGCGACTGCCAGCTCGGCACGATCGGCGTAGGTTCTACGCTTCCCAATCAGGCAGCTGTATTCGGAGGAAGCTTCTGGCAGTATGAGTTCAATACAGACAGCGGTGCCACCGACCCGCTCTGCCGTGTCCGCGTGAACTGCCACGCTGTTCCCGGCCTGTGGCAGTATGAGGCCCTTGCTTTCAAGCCCGGTCTTGTCATGCGCTGGTTCCGGGACGGTTTCTGCCAGCTGGAAAAAGAGATCAGCAAAAAGACCGGCGAGGATGTTTATGACCTGATGAACCGCGAAGCGGAAAAGATACCTGCCGGATGTTATGGTATGATGTGCGCATTCAGCGATGTCATGAACTTCATCAGCTGGAAACACGCGTCACCCACCTTCACAAATTTCGAACTGGATCCTGAAAAGTTCAACCGCTATACCTTCTACCGCGCGATTCTTGAGAACACTGCCCTCCTTGTAAAAGGACACATGGATCTTGTCAGGGAAGCAACCGGAAATATGCCGCAGGAGGTCATCTTTGCCGGCGGCGCTTCCAAGAGCCCGCTGTGGTCACAGATCCTCGCGGATGTCCTCGGTATGCCGGTCAAGGTGCCTGTCGTCAAAGAAGCGACAGCCCTCGGCGCCGCGATCATTGCAGGATACGGCGTCGGAATCTATAAGAGCATTGAGGAAGGCGCAGCGCGTACCGTCCGCTTCGACCGAACCTTCGAGCCTGATATGAAGAATCACGCTGTCTATGAAGAGATGTACCCCATATGGCGCAAGGTTTACGCAGCGCAGCTTGAACTTGTTAATGAAGGCCTGACAAAACCGATGTGGATCGCGCCGGGTCTCTGATCCGGCGGCATTTGCGGAAAATGACCCGTCCGAAGATGTGTTGTCCGGAAGAGCATTGTATCATATTGTATCATCCGGAAGTGAGCCGGCTCCACGCCGGCAGAAAGGAAACGATATGTATGTAGTAGATGAGAAAGACCGCGAATACCGTTTTGGAAACAGCGGTCCCAAATACCTGATGAAAGGACCCCGCAGCAATTTTGCCATCGTCCAGTTCATGCCGGGAGATGATTTCCAGGCACATTACCACAACATTATGGAAGAAAACTTCTATATCATTGAGGGAGAGGTCGACATCGTAGTCGACGGAGTCGTAAACCACCTGACAGCAGGACAGTTCATCCATATTGAGCCCGGTGAGATTCACTACGTCGTCAACAACTACGACAAGCCCGTCAAAATGGTCTCCTCCCTGGCGCCTTTCCAGGAAGTAGACAAAGTCAACGTAGAAAACTATACCTACTGATACAATCCGAATATAAATAAGGCGCCTCCGCGGAGACGCCTTATTTCTTTTTCTTTTTATCTTTTCCTAATGCTTTATTCTGTAGTGGCTTCCTCTTCAGCACCTGCTACAGGAATATTCTCCGGGATGATCTCCACATCGCTGGCATTCTCGGCTGCGCCGGAAAGAGTTTTTCCTAACAGATAGCCGAAAGTGACAGTACGTCCGCAGGCCATGCCGGTGGAAAGGTTCGGATAGGTGTTCGCGAAATATCCGCCGCTATCGTTACCATTTACATAGAGACCCGGAATCACGTTGCCTTCTGTGTCGATAGCCCTCATATTGGTATCGATGTTGATGCCGTCCAGGGTGCAGAGAATGAAACCGGTGTTCTTACAGCCATAGAACGGTGCGGTGTCTACCGGGGTCAGACGATGCGGCTCTTTGCCGTAATCGGTATCTTCTCCTGCGTAGCACAGTTCATTGTAATGATCAACCGTTGCCTTCACCTCGTCTGCTGGAAGGCCGAGTTTCTCAGCCAGCTCTTCGATCGTATCAGCCTGGAACACAAAACCTGCCTCGATCAGTCCGGGAAGCATCCCTCCCTCGATTGCCTGATACGGGATGTTCGGGTCTGCGCCGTTCTCAAACGGAACAAGACGTGAGCAGCCGTGCATCTTGAACTGTCCTGCATACTTGGTCCAGTTGCTGTCGAAGAGAGTATAGTGTACATGGCCTTTGTTGTATTCATCTGCGTGAATAATACCTTCGTAGGTACCGGATTCGTTGAAGAACCGTTTGCCGTCCGCATTGATCTTCAGCCATGGCTGTGAACCCATCCAAAAGAACCCGGTATCGCCAGACTTGGCGGTCTCCGGCCCGGTTTCCTGATCGGGACGAAGCGCGCAGCGGTCGAAGATCATCAGGCAGTGAGTCTCGTCCATTTTGGCTCCTGCCCACAGGCAGGCCTTGATGCCATCGCCAAAGGCGCCGGGTTCGGAACCGTTCATACCGATCACACGCAGGTTCCAGGGCTGCATGGCTTCCATCATGGGATAGTTCAGGGAATATCCGCCTGTGCAGACGACCGTGCCTTTGTTTGCGACGTATTTCACATATTCATCATTCCCGTTTTTGGCAATACAGCCTGTGACTTTCCCGTCTTCCTTCACCAGTTTGATCATCGTGGTGCTGTAATGGAATTCGGCGCCAAGTGATGTAGCATAGTCATAGAGGACCTTGTTGCCGTTCAGCACCTCACCGGTCCCATCATCGCTTCCTGCCCAACGCGGTGAATGTCCGGTAGCGTAGTGTTTGTAACGGACCTCATCGTCACTGTCGCCAGATTCGTGCCACAGTTGTACGCCGCGCTCAGCCAGCCTGTCGCCATACCAGTCGATGACGCCGCCGGACTTGTCTGCCCAGAGTTTCACCAGATCCTGTTTGATGTGTCCTGCCGCATAGGCGGTAGCCATGGTCACATACTCCAGTTTGTCGATCTTCGTACCCCATTCCTTCTGGTAGCGGGAATCGATCGCGCCCAGGTCGTCGCGGATTCCTACGCCTGTGGGGAAGCGGTCGATGCCGATGACTTTGGCACCTTCTTCCGCAGCGGAAGCCATCGTGAACATACCGCCGGTGCCGCAGCCGATGACCAGGATATCTGTCTCAATGGTCTGAGTAATGTCTGCTTCGTCGATCTCCGGTTCGGTTCCGAGCCAGTCACCGTCCTCTTCCTCTTCTTTTTCAGTAATTACCTGAACTTCGATCTCACCTTTCGCCTGTGCGATGCAGCTGGCAGCTGCTTTCCGTACGGCATCAGAAGTGACGGTCGCTCCCGCTACAGCATCGATCTCTCCGCTTTGGGCGGCCATCAGAGCCGCTTTCAGATCTTCAGCCGCAGCCTGTCCGATGTTTGCTGTTTCCTCAGAAACATCCAGAACAACATCTGTGATACTTGTCTCATCAAAAGTCATCGTGACGGTGACTGTGCCGATGCCCTGTGCCTGCGCAGTGTAGGTTCCGGGCGTGTAAACGGCGCCGTCATCGGCGAAAACGACAGACCCCATGAGGCTTGAAGCAGCGACGGTGGCGCTCCCTGCCAGGGCGCCTTTCAGAAAATCCCTTCTTGAAATCTTCTTCATCATTTCACTCCTTTCTTTGTGCGTGGTAACGGATCTTCCGATCCATGAATCTTAAGTCTGTTACTATTATTATATTAGGTCTGCCGGGGACCGGTCAACTGTCAAAGGCTGTGAAGAAGGGGACAAAATCCCCCAACTTCACAGCCTCTTCGATATCTGTATATCCGTTTATCTGTTTATGCGTTTCTGCCGCAGCAGTACTTGTACTTCTTTCCGCTGCCGCACGGACACGGATCGTTTCTTCCGATCTTTTTACCCTTGACGACCGTGTTCATCTTCTTCGCTTCCAGATAAAGCTCTTTGCGTCTCTCTTCTGAGAAAATGGCTTCCCATGCCGGCAGATTGTAAAGCCAGTCAGCCTTCGCATCGACCATATTCTTATACAGCTTTTCCTTATCAAAGCCAAGATTGACAACTGTATCCTCAGTCATCTCCTCGATCGGGTTCGGCTCCTTCAGGCTGTCATTGATGCCATCCAGGAATCCTGTCATGATCTGGATGCTGACGCCGTACTTCTCGGCCAGTTCTTTTACGGTTCCCGTCACAACTTCATCCGGATTCGCCAGAAGCTGCTCATAGATACC